>CACLNZ010000051.1 GCA_902608415.1 uncultured PS1 clade bacterium | reverse complement strand
GATTTTCTCTGAGGAAAAACCTGGCTGGGCAACAAGAAAATCTTCTCAAGAAGTTTTAGAAACAATAAACAGAGTTTTACCTAATACAGTTGGCGGTTCAGCAGACCTTACGGGATCAAATAATACCAAAACAAAAAATATTAACATTATTGACAGCAATAATTTTGCAGGAAGATTTATACATTACGGAATTAGAGAACATGGTATGGCAGCAGCAATGAATGGAATTGCTCTTCATAAAGGCTTAATACCATATTCAGGAACATTCTTGGTGTTTTCTGATTATTGTCGACCCTCTATTAGATTAGCGGCTCTAATGGATATTAATGTTATACATGTCATGACGCATGACTCAATTGGTCTTGGAGAAGACGGTCCAACGCATCAACCTGTTGAACATTTACCTAGCCTAAGAGCTATACCAAATCTAAATGTATTTCGACCAGCAGATACTACTGAAACCGCAGAGTGCTGGTCTTTAGCAATCAAAAGTAAAGGCCCAAGTATTATTGCTCTTAGTAGACAAGGATGCCCCCATTTAAGAAATACATACGAAGAAAAGAATAAATCTTCACTCGGTGCTTATGAAATAAAAAGCTCAGATGGTGAAGCCCAAGTTAACTTAATTGCAACTGGCTCAGAAGTTTCTTTGGCTGTCGAAGTATTTGAAGAATTAAAAAATAATGGAATTAATTCTCGAGTTGTTTCAGCGCCTTCTTTTGAACTATTTAATAAACAAGATAGTGATTATATCGACCAAACTCTTGGACAAAGTGGTTTAAGAGTAGGTATTGAGGCTTCTACTGGGCTTGGTTGGCATAATTATCTTGGTGATAAAGGTTTATTTATTGGAATGAAAGGGTTTGGAGCAAGCGCGCCTGCAGAACAACTATATAAAAACTTTGGTATAGATAAAGAAAATATAATTAGTAAGATTAAAGAGAAATTATAAAGGGGATAATATGGCTACAAAAGTTGCAATTAATGGGTTTGGAAGAATTGGAAGATTAGCTTTAAGAGCTATAATTGAATCTGGTCGAAAAGATCTCGATGTAGTTGCTATTAATGACCTTGGGTCTGCAAAATTTAATGCGCATCTTCTTCAGTATGATTCTGTTCATGGAATATTTTCAAAAAAAGTAACAGGAAGAAAATCATCAATTGGTATAGGCAATAAATCAATAAAAATATTTTCTGAAAGAAACCCTGAAGATCTTCCATGGGGTAAATTAGGTGTTGATGTTGTTATGGAATGTACTGGTATTTTTACCTCAAAAGAAAAAGCACAAATGCACTTAAATGCTGGCGCTAAAAGAGTGCTAATTAGTGCTCCAGCTACAAATGCCGATATAACTGTTGTCTATGGAGTAAATCATAAAAAAATAAGAAAAAGTCATAAAATAATTTCTAATGCATCTTGTACAACTAATTGCCTTGCGCCTGTCGCAAAAGTTCTAAATAAAATTTGTGGCATAAACCAAGGTTATATGACAACAGTTCATGCTTTTACAGGCGATCAAAGTATTTTAGATTCCCTACACTCAGATGAAAGAAGAGCGAGAGCCTCTTCTGTATCTATGATACCATCATCAACAGGTGCTGCTAAAGCGGTAGGATTAGTTTTGCCAGAACTACAGGGCAGATTAGATGGTACAGCTGTTAGAGTCCCAACTCCTAATGTCTCAATGATTGATCTAGTATTTAATTCTAAGAAAAAAATAGATGCTAATACGATAAATAATGCCATGATTAAAGCTTCAAAAGGAGAGTTGAAGGGAGTTCTTGGAGTTGAAGACAAGCCATTGGTTTCAATAGATTATAATCACAATCCGTTAAGTTCAATTTTTGATCTTTCACAAACACAAGTTATCAAAGGAAGGCTGGGAAGGATATTAAGCTGGTACGACAATGAATGGGGTTTTGCCAATAGAATGGGTGATACAGCTTCTCTTATTGGAAAACTCATAAAATCATAATGATAAAAATCAAGAACCTTGATGACCTTTTAACAAATGATATTAAGGGCA
>CACLNZ010000050.1 GCA_902608415.1 uncultured PS1 clade bacterium | reverse complement strand
TTTTGGTTTATCAAATAATTCCAATGCATTGGCAACAACATCACCTTCAACACATCCGCCAGAAACAGATCCTATCATATGACCATCATCTCTTATTGCTAATTGAGAGCCCGCTCTTCTTGGTGCGGAGCCCCAAGTTTTTAATACTGTAGCTAGTGCAACTTTGTGACCTGCATTAATCCAATCATTTGCTTTTGAGAGAACTTCTATATTGCTCATATTAAATTTTCTACTGCTCTTAAGGCCATTATATCAACTAAATTTGCTCTATAGGCTGAATCAGCATGTATATCAGACATTATGCCATCAGAACTAAGCTTAATATTTTTGGCGTTTTCTAATGTTAAATTATTTGATAGGGCTTCTTCCATTTCAGTCCATTTAAATACACCATTCTCACTTGCTCCAGTAACAGCAACATTAACGGCATCATCAAAAACTGAAACATAAACTCCTGCCATTGCATATCGTGAAGCAGGATTAGGAAACTTCATATAAGATGACTTTTGTGGAATATTAAATTCAATAGATACAATTATTTCATTTTCTTCTAAGGCTGTTTCAAATAAACCAATAAAAAAATCTTTAGCATTTATTTCTCTTTTATTAGTCTTAATTTTTGCATTTAAGCTTAAACATGCTGTTGGGTAATCGGCAGTCGGATCATTATTTGCTATTGATCCACCAATTGTTCCCATATTCCGAACATGTGGATCACCAATTCCTTCGGCTAGTGATGCTAATGATGGAATTTTATTAATAACAATATCTGATGATGAAACGGTATTGTGAGTTGTTGTAGAGCCAATTATTACTGAATTTCCATTATCATTAATAAAATTTAACTGATCAATCCCACATATATCAACAAGAGTTGATGGTGAGGCCAATCTTTGCTTCATTGTTGGAATTAAAGTTTGTCCTCCTGCAAGTATTTTTGTTTCTTCACTTTCATTTAAGAGTCTTTCAACTTCTTCAATAGTATTAACTTTTTCATATATAAAATTGTACATTTTTAACCTACTTATTTGCAGCTGCTAGTATAGATTTTACTATGTTTTGATAACCAGTACACCTACATAAATTACCTTCAAGCTCTTCTCTAACTATTTTTTCATCTAAATTAGGTTTTCTTTTGATAATATCTATAGCAGCCATAATCATTCCAGGAGTGCAAAAACCACATTGAAGACCATGATGCTCTCTAAAGGCTTCTTGAACAGGATGAAGGTTATCTCCATCAGCAATACCTTCAATAGTTGTAATATTTTTTCCGTTAGCTTGAACTGCTAACATAGTACAGCTTTTCACAGCTTTACCTTCAAGGTGAACAACACATGCTCCACATTGGCTAGTATCACAACCTACATGTGTACCAGTAAGATCCATGTCATCTCTTAAAAAGTGGACTAATAATTGTCTATCCTCTACTTCGGTCGATAAATCTTGACCATTAACATTAATATTGACTGTGGGCATTTTTTCCTCAAATAATTTGTTATGATAAACTATACCAAAATAATAGTGATAAAGAAGTTAAAATAATTAAAACTATAATCCATGAATTTTGACTTAATCCTTTTGACTGCTCAACATTTACTTCAGCACCATCAAGACTGCTATCCTGTGGGTTTAGAATCTCATTAAATTTACCAAAAAAATCATCTGCTAATTTATTGGCTGTTGTTTCTATTAGTCTTTGTCCAATTTGTGCTAGTTTTCCACCGACATTTGCATCCACATTATACTTAAGTAATGTTCCTTCAGAGACTTCTGTTAATTCAACATTAGCCGTACCCTTAGCAAAACCAGCTGCACCACCAGTTCCTTCTCCAGTTAAAGTATAGCTAGTTGGAGGATTAATATTTGATAAGACAATATTTCCTGTAAATCTAGCGCTGATTGGTCCAATCTTTGTTTTCACGGTTGCAGTCAAATTATTTTCATCTTTTTTTTCAACATTTTCAGCTCCTGGAATTGCTAATTTAAGTTTTTCAGGATTATTTAAAGCATTCCAAACTTCTTGCTTAGG
>CACLNZ010000049.1 GCA_902608415.1 uncultured PS1 clade bacterium | reverse complement strand
AGAAATTATGTTGTAAACTGGTCGCCAAAAACTTTACCAATTCTTTCAATTGAGGATGCTAGAAAAAGATTAGAAACAATGCTTGGCATATCTATTGAATGGATAAATTTTTTAGATTTTATACCTTCTTCCGAAGATACTAGCGAAAGAGCAAATGCATATAGAAGAAGTTCAGCTGCTTCAATTTTTAATGTTAGTTTGGAAATGTCAAAAAAAGGATTAATTGAAATAAGTCAAAACAAGAATTTTGGTACAATAAGATTTAAGGGCCTAGATAAGGAAGAAAGTCAAAATAAAGAGGAGATAAGAGCCTAATGAGCGAAAACAATTTTGATAACAGTAAAGTAATAATTAGTCAGAATGATCAATTAAGAATAGTTGAGGCGTTATTATTTGCTTCATCTGATCCTTTAGATAAGAAAACTTTATCTGAAAAATTACCTGAGAACTCAAATATAGATGAAATAATTGATAGACTTGGAGATATTTATCAGAATAGAGGACTCGAGTTAAAGAAAGTTGGTAATAAATTTATGTTTAAAACAGCTGAAGATTTATCTTTTATAATGCAAAGAGAAGCCAAGGCTCAAAAGAAACTATCTAAAGCCGCAATAGAGACGCTATCTATAATTGCGTATCATCAACCAGTAACTAGAGCAGAAATAGAGGATATAAGAGGTGTTAATGTTTCACCTGGAACAATTGACACACTTCTTCAAATGAATTGGATTAAAATTAAAGGTCGAAGAAAAACTCTAGGTAATCCAATTGTATATGGAACAACGGATGAATTTTTGGTGCATTTTGATCTTGAGAACATAAAAGATCTTCCAGATATGAAAGAATTAAAATCAATGGGTCTTTTGGATAGTAATCTTCCTCCAGATTTATATCCTGAAAATATAATAAATGATAACGACATAGAAGAAATTGATGCTATAAATTCAATTGAAGTTGATGGAGAAATTTAATGTTTCCAAGTTGGTTACAGATATTACTTGTTGTAATGTTAGCGCTTATATTTTTTGGTAGAGGCAAGATTTCAGATTTTATGACAGATTTGGCTAGTGGTATTAAAAGTTTTAGAAAAGGCATATCTGATGATGATAAAAATACTGCAATCGAGGATAATGAAGATAAAGAATAATTTCCATTATGTTTGATTTTGGATTTAACGAGTTATTACTTTTAAGTATTTTGATAATTATCTTTTTTGGACCTAAAGAATTACCGGTTGTATTAAGGGCTATACATAATTTTTTTTCAAAATTATGGGTTTATTCAAAGGAGATAAGAACCTCTATTGAATCTCTTGTGGATGATGCAGATATCACAAACCAAAAAGAGCTTAAAGAAGTCAAAAAAGAAATTAATAGAATTACCAAAGATATTGATAATAAAAATAATGAGTAATAATTTATGAATGAAGAAAGCATAGAAACCTCTAAAGCACCCTTAATTGATCACTTTATTGAGCTTAGAACTAGAATATTAAGATCAATTTTTATTTTATCAGTAACATTTATATTTGCTTTTATATTTTCAGAAAATATTTATTTATTTTTGGTTAATCCATATGAAGAAATAATGGGATCAAGCAGTCAAATGATATACACAGCACCTCAAGAATTTTTAATAGTAAAATTAAAAATTGCTTTGTTTGGGGGTTTATTAATTACCTTCCCTTACTTTTGTCTGGAAATATATTCTTTCATATCTCCAGGACTTTATAAAAAAGAAAAGATTGCGATGGTACCGTATTTTATTTTTTCACCAATATTATTTTTAATTGGCGCAGTTACTGTTCAATTTTTTATTATGCCATTGGCTCTCAATTTTTTTTCTGATATGCAAATAAAAGATGCAGATGGCATAACAGTTTTAATGATGCCAAAAGTAAGTGAATACCTAAATCTAATTACATCACTTATAATTGCTTTTGGCTTATGCTTTCAATTACCAGTTTTGCTATCATTACTTGCTAGAGTTGGTTTTATTACTTCAGCTTATTTAAAAAAAGGAAGAAAATATGCAATTGTTTTAGTTTTTTTAATTGCAGCTTTTCTCACCC
>CACLNZ010000048.1 GCA_902608415.1 uncultured PS1 clade bacterium | reverse complement strand
GTCCAAGTCGATCTATGCTGTTGAGCTATATGATAATATGTATCTGCAATTTTTTCTGGAAGTATTAACCCGTCATTTTCCATACCCTTTGTTTCTCGCATTTTTTTATATAATTCTGGTCCAAGCAATTTACCTAAAGTATCTGGAGCATCTACAGCTCCATCAATTACTACATGGGCAACATGTATTCCTTGGGAAGCAAATTCAGCATTTAGAGATTGGCAAAGCATTCTTCTTGCGCCCATTGCAGCTGCATGTGAATGTTGTGTTTTATTTCCTCGCATTGCCGCAGTTGCAGAAGTTACAATTATATTACCTTTTTTTCTTTCGACCATCAAAGGACATAAAACCTTAGCAATCCTGAACAAACCAAAACTTGCCATTCTCCAACCTAACTCAAATTCTTTATGAGTTGTTTGATGAAGTAATTTCATACCAGTCTGAGCACCTAAATTATAGATTAGGACCTCAATTGGACCTATGTCTCTTTCTATAGAGACAATTAAATCTTCCAATACATTATCATCAACAGCATTAAGAAGGGATCCTGATGCTTTACCGCCATTTTCTTCAATATTACCAATTAAACGATCAAGACCTTCTTTATCACTTCTTCGACATAAATATGAGTGATATCCTTCTTTCGCAAATTTTGCAGCAACAGTTCCTCCGATCCCTGCTCCTGCACCAAGAACTAGACATACAGGTTTCATTTTTACTCCTTATTTTTTTGGTTCTGATTTTTTTTGATACCTATAATACCCTTCAACAGGAATCATTACATGTGCCCATATTGTTTTTGGAAACATCACATAAGGGGCACCATTTGTAAAATCAGCATTCATATTGTCCAAACTCGATGGGTCCTTTGGCATAAGCATTAAATGTGGACCAGACTCAATCCATTGACCTATTGCGCTGTCTTTTTCATTTAATACACCAGCCTTAGAGTTATCCTCTCCTACATCACCATGAAGCATCCACATCCAGCCATCATTATCAAGTTGAGGTGTCTTACCCTGCATATATGCCATCATCCATTTTATTGCTTCTTTATCGGAACATGCTGGCATAGCCTCATGCACATCCTTCCAACCTTCTTTAGGAAAAGGTCTAGGATTACCTGCTTGGCATGTCCAACCATTGGTTCCTTCTCTAAGCATTTTACCATCTCCGCCTATAATTGTTGCAAAATCACCAATAAATGAGGGAGCCGCACTTGAGTAAGCTTTAATCTGCCATTCGTCAGAGTTGTGTTTTTCTCCAGCATAAGTTTCGGTTAATGAAAGTAAAAACAATAATACAAAAGTGAACAGAATAAATTTTTTCATAATTTATGACCTCTTTTAAAATATTAAAAATATTTTAAGTAAATAAATAACTTAAACAATTAAATTATGAAAATAGATCAATTTATATTATCTAATTAATTATTAAATCTTCTTCTTTATTAATAAAAAATCGATAGATGATAGTCATACCAATATTAAATAATGCATGAATAGCCAATACTTGAGCAGCCAATAGCTCAATTGATATAATTCCTGAATAAATTATAGATAAAACCAATACAGACCTAATAGATTCGTAAATGATAGTGTTAACCTTATTTGATAAAGCTAAAGAAATTACTATTGATGAAACAAAAAGAGAAATACCAAAGATGGTAGTTTCTAAGAAACTTTGGCTTTTTAAAGTGAAAAAAACTACAAGTGTCATAAAAGGAATAAAAATCAATTGTATCCAAACAAATTTCATAAGGTTAGGGGGTATTTTTGGATCAAATTTATCATTCTGATCAATATCTCTATAAGGGAATTTCTTTTCAACATCTTCTGGACGCCAAGTAGTCCTTGAAAACCAAACTTTTACCTTATCTCTCCAATTTGTTGTACGGTATGAGTCTTTCGCCATATTTGTAAATACTTCAATATTTGCCCATAAAGGATTCCAACTTCTTAATGCTTTAACAGTTCCGTATACAGGCTTTAAGTCATCTCTTTCTTCACAATATGTTCCAAAAAACCTATCCCATAGTATAAAAACACCTCCATAATTTTTATCAACATATTCAGGATTCTTAGCGTGATGTATTCTATGGTTACTTGGGGTTATAAAATATCTTTCATACCATCCTAATTTACCAATATGTTCTGTATGAACCCAAAATTGGTAAATCAGATTTAAACCGCCTACAGCAACAAATACAGGTGAAGGTATCCCAACAAGAAGAATTGGTACAAAAAATATCCATTTCCATAAAAAACCTGAGCTAGTTTGTCTTAATGCCGTTGAAAGATTAAATTCTTCTCCATGATGATGAACAACATGTGTTGCCCAGAGAAATTTATATTCATGGTGCAATCTATGCATCCAATAATATAAAAAATCATACAAAAAAAATGCAAAAATCCATGTAAATGGTGAGTTAATAGATAATTGAAAGAGATTCATATTTGTAGCAACATATGAAAATGTAAGACCTTGAAACCCAAGGTTTAATATTGTTGGAAATCTGCTAATTAAGCCGATATTGATACTCGTGATTGTATCATTTAA
>CACLNZ010000047.1 GCA_902608415.1 uncultured PS1 clade bacterium | reverse complement strand
TAGCCAATTTTTTTTCCTTTAACCGTTTATATCAAACAATATTTTATAGTCAAACTTCTGGTTTTAAATATACAAAGAATATAAAAGCGTAAACATTCTTCTTGAAGTATTGTGATCCATAGTGAAGTTAGACTCTGTAATTTTAATCAATTTATCCGCACCTTCATTGTGAATATTTCTTCTATTTTTCTCAATTTCTTCTATTTTATCTATTGAACCTTTTTTAATTGAGTCGAAATATAAATTGCATGCTGAATGATAGATTTTAACAGTCTTCTTTAACGAATTAATTGGAACTCTGTGATCTTGTGAATATGACTGATTATTATTAGTTATATTTATAATTAGCACATTTTCACTAATCTCTATCACTAGAAAATATGGCCCCTCAATAATGTCTTCATTGATTGAAAAAGAATTTTCATTAATCAGATCATGAATAGCTGCTTGCCTTTCATAAGAAATAAATTCAGCTATATTTTCACCATCTTTGTAATTTAAATTTATTTGCTTAATATAATTCTTATTTTGATCAGGCATTTAAGAATCTTTTATTCTTATTTTAATAGAATTTGCATGTGCATCCAGACCTTCACAATCTGCCAATAATATTGCTGAGGGGCCAAGAGTATCTATAGTTTTTTTACTACTTGAGATAGTTGATTGACGTCTTAAGAAATTATAAACAGACAAGCCTGATTGTCTTTTAGCCATCCCATTTGTCGGTAAAATGTGGCTTGGACCAATAATATAATCACCCATAGATTCTGGAGTCCATTCATCAGAAAATATAACACCAGCATTAGTGATTTTATTTTCTATTTGATTATTTTCTTTACACAATATTGATAAATGCTCAGGAGCAATATTATTAATAATCTCAATTGCATCCTTAATATTCGATACAAGAATACCATAACCATTTTTAGTGATACTTTTTTTGACTATATCTTTTCTCTCGAGCCCATTTATTTGGCTGACTAATTCATTATTAACATTTTCTAGTAAATTTTCACTATCAGTTATCAAAATTGCTTGAGCAGAAATATCGTGTTCTGCTTGAGATAAAAGATCGGCTGCAACCCAATCTGCTCTATTATTTTGATCTGCTAAAATTAATATTTCGCTTGGTCCTGCTAACATATCAATATTTATATTTGAAAGAGCCTGTTTTTTTGCTTCGGCAACCCACTTATTTCCAGGTCCAATAATTATATCTACATTTTCAACAGATTCAGTTCCCCATGTAAGTGCGGCTATTGCCTGAGCACCTCCAATTTTATATATTTTTTCAATTCCACATAAATCTAAAGCGGCCAGAACAAGAGGATCTATTTCATTATTTGGACAAGGAACTGTCGCAAATATTTTTTTAACTCCAGCAACTTGCGCCGGAATTACACCCATTAATACTGAGCTTGGATATGAAGCAGTGCCCCCGGGGATATAAATTCCAGCGCTATCTAATGGAATCCATTTAGTCTTTATACTTACTTCTTCTTGATCCTCATATATTGAATCTTCAGGTAATTGATATCGGTGAAATGCCTCAATACGATTTTTAGCAAGTTTGATTGCTTCAATACTTTCTTGCGTGCAATTTTTTCTTGCCGATAAAATATCTTCCTTACTATAGCAAATATTATCTGTAGAACATTCTACATTGTCATATTTAGACATATATTTAAAAAGACTTATATCGCCATTATTTTTTATATCTAAAATTATATCGTTAACTTGATTAGTTA
Source organism: uncultured PS1 clade bacterium (assembly GCA_902608415.1). Lineage (GTDB taxonomy): Bacteria > Pseudomonadota > Alphaproteobacteria > MED-G09 > MED-G09 > AG-430-B22. The sequence goes on along the minus strand of CACLNZ010000047.1, from coordinate 859 downwards.
TATCTTCATCAAAGTTTTTCCTAGAGTTTATAATCTCAGCAATACGGATATGAAAATTTTCGTCTTTATATCTTAATAAATTTAACATCACTCATTATCATGATTAGGTTTTTTAGCTGTTAACCATGGATCTCCAATATCTGTGAGAAATACTTCTATATTCTCTACCGATAAATTAATAGCTTTATTTCCAGAAAATTCTAAAGTTATTGACCCACTTGGTTTTTTTATTTCATCAAATTTAATTGCTAGTAAAACAAGCGTTTCATCTCTATCATCTTTAGTGATATTTTTTGTTTTTAATTTTTCAACATAATCAAAGTGAATAGCTGTTCTTATTCTTTGTTTATCTCCTGCTTCATAACAAAATCTATTCATTAAAATAGCAAATCTCTTAGATTTTTTATCGTAATCGTACTCATTCTCTTTGATTATTGAATCTTGGCATAATGAAGAAATAATAGTCAGCCCATCTTCATCAAAAGCTTTTAGTTTTAGTTCTTCACTCATTACTCATTAATCCTTTTTATTGAAGCACCACAATTATTTAATTTACTTTCTAAATTATAGAATCCTCTATCCAAATGGTAAATCCTACTAATTGAAGTTTTACCTATTGCAGCTAGTCCAGCAATTATTAGTGAAGCTGAAGCCCTTAAATCTGTTGCCATAACATTTGCTCCATTTAGTTTGTTTACACCCCTTATAATCGCCTTATCTTTATCTAATTTAATATTAGCGCCCATTCTTATAAGTTCTTGTACATGCATAAATCTATTTTCGAAAATATTTTCTTTAATTTCTGATTTGCCATTTGATATTGTCATGAGTGCCATAATTTGAGCCTGTAAATCAGTTG
>CACLNZ010000046.1 GCA_902608415.1 uncultured PS1 clade bacterium | reverse complement strand
AAAGCCTGATGCAACTAAAAGAAATATTACCGGAAAGATAATATCTTGCTTTGAAGAATCTGGTTTAAATATTATTGCACAAAAGAAAATTTTATTAACGAAAGAACAAGCAGAAGGTTTTTATTCTGTTCATTCCGAAAAACCTTTTTTTCAAGATTTGGTTGTTTTTATGACCTCAGCACCAATCATTGTTCAAGTTTTAGAAGGCGAGAATGCAATTCTAAAAAATAGAGAAATTATGGGCGCTACAAATCCTGATAATGCTGAAGAGGGAACAATTAGAAATCAGTTTGCTTTATCAATCGAAGCAAATTCTGTACATGGTTCTGATTCTTCCGAAACAGCAATTGAAGAAATAAACTATTTCTTTGATGAGTCTGAGATTATATAAATATTTTATTTACCCAATCTTCCATTAATTTCATCTAGTTGATTTATCCCTTCCGCACTGTAAATTATCTTATCTTCATTGATTTGAATCAAGTTATCAGAAAATAATTTTAAACAAACTGGATATAAAATATGTTCAAGCTTGAGAACTTTGTTTGCTAATATTTCTTCGTTATCGTTACTTTCTACTTTTGTAGAAATTTGGGCAATTGTTGGACCTTCATCTACACCCGCTCTAACAAGGTGAACCGTACAGCCAGATATATTTGTTTTAGATTCTATTACTCGTTTATGAACATCTAGCCCTTTAAAGTCGGGTAATAATGAAGGGTGGATATTAAGTTGTTTATTATACCAATTATTTACAAAATCTTCACTTAAAATTCGCATAAAACCAGCATTACAAATAAAATCTATATTATTCTCTCTAAGTTTCTTATCTAATTCATGATCAAAGTCCTCTCTTTTTTTATAAATTCTATGATCAATTACAGAGGTTTCTATGCCGTTATTTTTTGCAAAAGAAAGACCAGAAGCTTCAGCATTATTTGAAAATACTAATTCGATACTAGCGGATTTATTATTGGTTTTACAAGATTCAACGAGTCTTTCCATATTCGATCCTCGCCCTGAAATTAATATTGCTACTCTCATTTTATTTGTATGTTATTAGGGTGCTTGGGTTTTCATTATGAGTTATTTTTCCAATTAATGACGGTTCTTCTCCTAGTTCTTTTAGTTCATTTAGCAAATTATTAGTTTCTTTTGGATTAACAACTAATATCATTCCAATCCCACAATTAAATGTCTTTAGCATTTCAGATTCTTCTATATTTCCAGCTTTTTGAAGCCAGTGAAAAATTTCTTGTTTTTCCCAGCTATCTTTATAAATTTCTGCCTGAACTTTACTCGAACCAAAAACTCTTGGTAAATTTTCTGTAATTCCTCCGCCAGTTATATGAGCAATTGCATTAACTGCGTTAGTCTTATTAAGTAAGGAAATGATAGTTTTCACATATATTTTTGTTGGCTTTAGTAGTTCTTCGTTAAAAGTAAACTCATTAAATGGAGTATTAGAATCTAATTGCGTTTTTGAAATATCCAGGATTTTTCTTATCAGTGAAAATCCATTTGAATGAACACCTGATGATTTTAATCCAATTATATCATCATTAACTTTAACCTCTTTTGGAAGTAATTTTTTTCTCTCTACTGCGCCCACAGCAAATCCCGCCAAATCAAAATGATTTTCATCGTAAAAACCTGGCATTTCTGCAGTTTCTCCACCAATTAATGCGCATTTAGACTGAATGCATCCATCTGCAATGCTTTTTATAACTTCTTTAGCGGTTGATTTTGATAGAATTCCTGTCGCAAAGTAATCTAAGAAAAAAAGAGGCTGAGCTCCTTGGACTATTAAATCGTTAACACACATGGCAACAAGATCAATTCCTACGCCACTAACATTACCACTTTCGATTGCAAGAAGAAGCTTTGTTCCGACTCCATCAGTAGATGATACAAGCAGAGGATCATTAAATCCTAGTTTCATTATATCGAATAAACCACCAAAGCCTCCTATTTCAATATCGGCACCTGGTACTTTTGTTTCTCTGATTATAGGTTTAATTTCTTCCACAAGTTGATTTCCTTTTTCAATATCAACTCCTGAAGAAGAATATGTTATTGGAGAGTTTTTTTTATTCAAGACCAACCTATTGTAAAAGAAATTTATTATTGATTAATATAATTAAACAGTTCACCATTAATATTTATTTGAGTTATACAATGAATCTTCCAAATATTATAACTATTTCAAGACTCCTACTAACGCCATATATAGTTTGGTTGATTCTGAGTGAAAGTTATGTTTTAGGCTTTATATTTTTTTTAATAAGCGGTGTCTCTGATGCATTAGATGGCTTCATAGCAAAGAGGTTTAATCAACAAACTTTACTGGGAAGTTATTTAGACCCAATAGCTGATAAATTTTTAATTGTTTCATCCATAGTTTTGCTTGGGTATAATGGTTATGTTCCAATTTGGTTAATTATTATTATTGTTTCTAGAGATATAGCCATTTTTGGTGCAATAATAATTTCTTGGATGCTTGGAACTAATCTCAGAATTGAGCCATTAATCATAAGCAAAATAAACACTTTTCTTCAAATATTTTATATTGTTATTACATTTATAGTTATCTTAAATAATCAGATTTTAAACGAACTAACCTCATCAATTCAT
>CACLNZ010000045.1 GCA_902608415.1 uncultured PS1 clade bacterium | reverse complement strand
AGCAATGTAACAATAGATATAAAAAATCGGGAATTCTTGATTGCGTGTGAAGATGGTAAAGAGGAAGAAGTTTTTGAATTAGCCAAAATTTTTTCTGAACGTGTTTCAAATTTATCTGAAAGACTTAACGATCTTGATCATGAGAGATTGTTTTTATTAGCGGGTATTTTAGCTGAAGAAGATAATAAAAATTTACTTAAAGCTTCTGGTTTAGAAAAAGCAATGACTAAAATAAAAAAAATTGCTGAGAAATTTGATGATGTTGAGTGATTGAATTCTCTTAAATATATATGGACCTTGCTGATCAAAAAAAAATAATTAGGGAAGAGTTTCTTTTAAAAAGAGAAAAGCTCAAAGAGGAGTTTACGAACGAAAATAGAAATAATTTAATTTCAAACCTTAATAAATTTTTAAATACTACAAATTATTTGTCTATCGCAGGTTACTATCCAATTGGCTCAGAAATTGACTGCCTAGAAATTCTAGAAATTTTTCAGAATAAAGGAATTCATACAGCTCTCCCTTTTATTAAAGATGACAAATGTATTGAATTTAGAGAATGGAGAAAACAAGATACTTTAATCGAAGGAGTGTTTAACATTCCTTCACCAAAGGAAAGATCTATAGTTATTCCAGATCTAATCATTATTCCTTTAATATCATTTGATAAAATTGGTTCCAGGCTTGGTTTTGGCTCTGGTATTTATGATAGATCATTACCAAATTTTCCTGAAAGTAAAAAAATTGGACTTGCTTTTTCTGGCCAACTTAATAAAAGAGAGTTACCTGTTAGCGAATTGGATTATAAACTTGATGCAGTAGTGACTGAAAAAGATATTTTTGTTTTTTAATGAGGATAACAAATTGAGAATAATGTTTCTTGGAGATATTGTTGGTAGAGCAGCAAGAGAAAAGGTTGTTAGAGATTTACCTAATATTAAGACCGATTATTCGATAGATTTTGCTATTGTTAATGGCGAAAATTCTGCCGGAGGTTTTGGTATAACTGAGGACATTTGTAAAGACTTGTTCTTATCCGGAGTTGATTGCATAACTACAGGAAACCATCTTTGGGATCAAAGAGAAATTCTGGATTTTATAAATGATGAGCATAGATTATTACGACCTGTAAATTTTCCAAATCATACTCCTGGCTCAGGTTTTAATATATTTGAAACAGAAAAGGGTAAAATTTTAGTTATTAATGTTATGGGTAGATTATTTATGGACCCCCTTGATGATCCTTTCAAAATTATTGATGAACTTTTAACTATCAATGAACTTGGTAAAGATATTGATGCTATAGTCATTGATGTTCATGCCGAAGCAACATCTGAGAAAGTTGCTTTAGGACATTACTGTGATGGAAGAGCTAGTTTAGTTGTTGGAACTCATACACATATACCTACAGCTGATCATCAAATTTTACAATTTGGAACTGGATACCAAACTGATGCAGGTATGTGTGGAGATTATGACTCCGTAATTGGCATGGAAAAAACAGAACCCGTAAGAAGGTTTGTAGAGAAAACGCCTGGTAATAGATTTAGTCCTGCTCAGGGCGACGCAACAATTTGTGGAGTAATTATTGAAACAAATGATGATGGATTATGCGATAAAATCGAACCTTTACGATTAGGAGGGGTTCTCTCGAGCACTTAAAATTATGGCTGGTCATTCCAAATTTAAAAATATTCAATACCGAAAAGGTGCGCAGGATAAAAAAAGAGCAAAATTATTTGCAAAAATTTCTAAAGAAATAACAGTAGCAGCTAAATTAGGAATGCCGGATCCAGGATCAAATCCAAGACTTCGTTCAGCAATATCTTTGGCCAGATCTCAAAATATGCCGAAAGATAACATTGAAAGAGCTGTAAAGAAGAGCAGTGATGAGAATTCAGAAACATATGAAGAGGTAAGGTATGAAGGATTTGGACCTTCTGGGGTAGGTATTATTGTTGAAACACTAACTGATAACAGAAATAGAACTGCTGGCGATATAAGGGCAATTTTTTCTAAATGTGGCGGGAATCTCGGTGAGAATGGATCAGTAAGTTTTATGTTTAATCATTATGGAAAAATTAATGTCCCAGAAAGCATTATGGATTTTGAACAAATATTTGATATTGCTATAGAGTGTGGTGCGGAGGATTGTGACTTAAATGATGATTTCTATGAAATATCATGCTCAACGGAAGAACTCCACAATACGGCCAGTCTTTTAGAATCTAAAATTAATAAAGATTTAGCTGCTCAATTAAGTTGGAAGCCATTAAATGTTGTTAATGTTGATGAAGAATCAGCTCATAAGATTATTGATATGGTTAATTCTTTAGATGATCACGATGATGTACAGGAAGTTTTTTCTAATTTTGATATATCTGAGGAATTGTTAGATAATTTATAATAATAGAAGAGAAATATGGCTTCACCTCAGAAAGTTAAAGGTAAATCTTATGAAAATGCCAAAGCTAAGTTTCTAACTGACATATTTGGACAAACATTTATAAGGGTTCCAACATCAGGAGCCTTTTTAGGTGGAAAAAACTATGACAGAAGATTAGATATGTCTGACGGTCAAGTAATGGCTTTTAAAGGGGATATAATTCCTCCTGACGATTGGAAATTCTTTAATTGTGAATGTAAGTTTTATAAAGATTTTAAATTTCACCAATTATTTAATGAGTCAAAAGTTTTAGATTCTTGGATTGGCGAAACAATCGATACCTCAAATCAAGACGACATGAATTTAATTTTTATGAAATTCAATAATATTGGTGAATATGTTTGTTATGAAAAAAAAGAGAAATTTAGAGTAAAGCAATTTCTTAATTATTATCGTAATTGGTGTTTTACTTCTCATGAACAATTTTGGAATGAGCACA
>CACLNZ010000044.1 GCA_902608415.1 uncultured PS1 clade bacterium | reverse complement strand
AAAGATAATCCAATATCAGTTATTGATCAGTGGACATTTAAAAAGGCATTAAAAGACAAAAGCCCAGCTTGGCAGTTAATTTCAACTCAATCAGAGAGTTAAAATGAAAAAATTATCTGATGACGATATTCTCAAGTGGCTAAAGCCGGATGAGAAATCAAACTTTGTTTATAAAGAAAAACTTATAGATAAAAAAAATTTTCCTAAACCAAATCAGATAACTAGAGATACACTAAGAAAGATTTTAAAGGGTAAAATCAAAATAGATGCAGAAATTGATTTACACGGTATGGACAGATTTGAAGCAAGAGATATAGTTGAAAGCTTCATCCATAAAAGTTTTTTTAATGGATATAGATATATAAACATCATTACTGGCAAGGGCTCAGGTATAATTAGGCATGTAGTAAAAGATTATTTGGATGATAAAAAATCTCACAAATTTATTATTAGTTTTTCAAATGCTCATAGAAAACAAGGCGGAGAGGGAGCATTTGTTTTGCATTTGCGTAAAAAAGAAACTATAGGATAAATTGGAAGAAATAAAATGAATAAAAGAACAGCTAAAATTCAAAGAGATACAAAAGAAACCCAAATCTCTTGCGAGGTAAATATTGATGGGATAGGAGAATCCGAGATCGAAACAGGCATAGGTTTTTTAGACCATATGCTTGATAGTTTTTCTCGACATTCTCTTATAGACCTGAAGCTTAATGCTAAGGGCGATTTACATGTTGACCAACATCATACAGTTGAAGACACTGGAATTGTTATTGGGTTGGCAATTGCCGATGCTTTGGGCGACTTTTCTGGTATAAGAAGATTTGGCAATACTCATATACCAATGGATGAAACTTTAACTAGAGTTTCCATAGATGTTTCAAAGAGACCGCATTTAGAGTGGTCTGTAAAATTTTCTAAGCCACTATTGGGCGAAATGGATACAGAGCTTTTTCATGAATGGTTTGCAGCTTTTGCTCAAAACCTTGGCGCAACAGTTCATGTTGAGAATATTTATGGAGAGAATAACCATCATATAGCAGAGTCGTGCTTTAAAGGTCTTGCACGTTGTATTAGAGAAGCACTATCTATTGATCCAAGGGAGGGAGATAGGGTTCCTTCTAGTAAAGGAAGTCTCGGAAACTAAGCATGCGCAATATTGATATTGCAATAATTAATTATGAATGTGGAAACATTCATTCTGCAAGAAAAGCGTTTGAGTTAGCATTAAATGAATTGAATATATCTGGTACAGTTACTGTTACTAATGAGCCTGAAATTATTTTTAGAGCTGATAAGTTAGTTCTTCCAGGTGTAGGAGCATTTGCTGAATGTTTTAACAAACTTACATCTATAAAAGGATTGAAGGATTCTATATCGGAAAGGGTTCATGATCACGGGATACCAATATTAGGTATATGTGTAGGCCTTCAGCTAATGGCAGATAAAGGTTTTGAGAATATTGAATCCAAGGGCCTTGGCTGGGTCTCAGGTAGTGTTGAAAATTTATATCCTGATGATAAGAATTTAAAAATACCTCATATGGGGTGGAACGAAGTTAATTTTAAAAGAGATGATGGAGAATTTTCTGATCTTAATGGAGAAGATTTTTATTTTGTTCATTCATATTATTTCAATGTAAAAAATACTGATAATATTTTAGCTACAACAAATTATAATCAATCTTTTCCGTCTGCTCTTATCAAAAAAAATATCATTGGTACTCAATTCCATCCTGAAAAGAGCCAAAGATCAGGGGTAGAATTTATAAAAAGATTTCTGATGTGGAAGCCATGATTTTATACCCAGCTATAGATCTAATAGATAAAGAATGTGTGCGATTAAAAAAGGGCGATTACTCAAGAAAAACAGTTTTCAATAAAGATCCAGTAAAACAAGCTCAAATCTTTGAGTCAGAGGGATGTGCATGGGTTCATATTGTTGATTTAGACGCAGCCAAAGGGGATGAATCAAAAAATGGCCCCATATTGTTAGAAATTAAGAAAAAAACAAACTTGAAAATTCAATTTGGAGGAGGAATAAGAACACCTGAAAGGCTTAAATTTCTTTTTGATTTAGGGATTGATAGGGCAATCATTGGAACAGCAGCCTTTCAGGATCTAAATTTTCTTGAATCTTCGGCTAATGACTATCCAAATAGAATTTTGTTAGGTACCGATGTGCTAAATGGCAAAATAAAAATACATGGCTGGACAGAAGATTCAGATAAAGATTTAGATAGTGTTTTAGAATTTGCATCAAGACTAAATATTGGCGGTATAATTTTAACAGATATAAATAAAGATGGTATGATGCAAGGACCAAATATTGAAATGACATCAGATATAGCAACAAAATATAAAATTCCTGTCATTCTTTCTGGTGGCGTCTCCACAATTGGCGACATTGCTATGATAAGTGAATTTGAAGACAAAGGTATTTCAGGTCTTATATGTGGGCGAGCAATATATGATAACAAGATTGATATTGCTGAATCCTTAGAGATTTTAGGTAATCAAGATGCTCAAAACTAGAATTATACCTTGTTTAGATGTTAAAAATGGAAGAGTCGTAAAGGGTATAAATTTTGTAAACTTAGTTGACGCTGGCGATCCAGTAGAGGCGGCCCAAGCTTATGATGAAGCAGGAGCAGATGAATTATGTTTTCTTGATATAACAGCTAGTCATGAAAATAGATCGATTCTATTAAATGTTGTAAAAAGAACTGCAGAAAAATGCTTTATGCCTCTTACAGTTGGCGGTGGTGTCCGAACTAATGAAGACATAAAGATGCTTCTAGAATCTGGTGCAGATAAAGTATCAATTAATACATCTGCAATTACAAATCCAAATTTTATAAAAGAAGCAAGCAAAGCTTTTGGCAGTCAGTGCATAGTTGTTGCTATTGACGCTAAGAGTAATAATGATGGTTGGCAAATTTATACCCATGGAGGAAGAGAGCCCACTGGGC
>CACLNZ010000043.1 GCA_902608415.1 uncultured PS1 clade bacterium | reverse complement strand
GCCTCTTTTTTATCCATCTTATTGAACTCATATTGGAAGCTCCTCAGGTTTTCTTTTAAGAAGCCAATTGGCAATAATTAACCTTGTGATCACGAAAGCTGTAAAAAATGATGTGACAACTCCTATTGATAAAGTTACCGCAAATCCCTTAACAGGTCCTGTTCCAAAAAATATTAGAATTAATGAGGCAATTAGTGTGGTAATATTAGCATCCAAGATTGTTCTTAATGCTCTACTGTAACCTGCCTCAACAGCAGAGAATGGTGTTTTACCGTTATCATACTCTTCTCTAATTCTCTCGAAAATTATAACATTAGCATCAACTGCCATACCTATGGTTAGAACTATACCCGCTATGCCTGGGAGAGTTAAAGTTGCTTGAATTAAAGATAACACTCCAACTATAAAAACAAGATTTAGAGTGAGAGCAATATTTGCATATAAACCAAATCTTCCATAACTAAGAAATATAAAAGCTAATACCAAAAGCATTCCAATAATAGTTGCTATTGTCCCAGAATTAATTGAATCTGCACCGAGACCAGGCCCAATTGTTCTTTCCTCTAAAATATTTAAAGGAGCAGGTAAAGCCCCTGCCCTTAAAAGCACTGCCAAATCATTTGCACTTTCTACAGTAAAACCACCTTCAATTTGGCCTGAACCTCCTAAAATAGGCTGTCTTATAGTAGGTGCAGAAATCACTTGATTATCTAAAACAATAGCAAAAGGTCTTCCTACATTTTCTGATGTTGCTCTTGCAAAAGATTTTCCTCCAGAAACATCAAAACGAAAATTCACGACAGGAGTATTTGTCATTTGGTCAAAACTAGCCTGCGCATCAGCCAATCTCTCTCCTGAAACTAATATTTTCTTCTTAACAAGCCATGGAATTGAATCTTTGTCATAGATTATTTCTGATCTTGGGGGAATTTTTCCTCTTAAAGCATCTGAAACAGATGTAGATGTATCAACCATTCTAAAGTTAAGTTTTGCAGTTTGCCCAAGTAAATCTTTTAATCTCTTCGGGTCATCAAGCCCAGGCACTTCAAGAAGAATTCTATTGTTACCTTGTCTTTGAATGGATGGTTCAGTTACTCCCAGCCCATCAATTCTTCTTCGAACAATTTCAATGGATTGATTAACTGCAGAACGATATTTGCTCCTTAAAGCATCTTCAGTAAATGTTACATTAAAAATATTGTCTGTATTATCAATATTAAGCTCAGATACACTTTGATTTAAAAATAGATTTGATCCGCCTTGATCAACTGAATTAATAATATTTTTTGCTTCATTAATCTGCTCTTCATTAATGATAATAAAACTTACACCTTCATTAATTAGTTTTAAATTTGAGTATTTGATTCTATTTTTTCTTAAAGCAGAACGAATATCATCTAATAAAAATTCTCCTTTTTCTTTTTTAATAGTTTCAGTATCAACCTCTAGTAAAAGATAGGACCCTCCCCTTAAGTCCAATCCTAGGTTAAGTGTATTTTTAGGTAATAAAGGAAATTCCTTATCTAATTCAACAAAGTTTGGAAGAGCTAGTAAGGCTAACAACGAACAAAAAACTATGATTATTATTTTTTTTGTTAGAGAAAAATAAAGCATTTGGGTTTATTAATCTTTTGACTTCACGTCTGCTAGAGTAGATTTAAGAGATTTTATTTTTACATTATTACCAAAATCAACATCGACTTCATTTTCTGAAACATCAGTAACTGTTCCGATTAATCCTCCACCAGTAACAACACGATCACCCTTTTTCACATTACTAACCATAGCATTGTGGTCTTTAATCTTTTTTTGCTGCGGCCTTATTATTAGAAACCAAAAAATAGCAAAAATAAGTATTAATGGGATGATTTGAACAAAAAATCCACCTGATGATTGTGCAAACAAAAAACTGTTTTCCATTTTATCCTCTTTTCTAAGATAATTGATCAATAATCTTGTTATATAAAAAGATCAAACATAAAAAATTTATATTTTTAATACCTTTTCATCATTCATGTAAGGTTGCAAAACTTTAGGAATATTTACATGTCCTGTTTCATCGTAATTATTCTCTAAAATTGCAGCTAATGCCCTTCCAACAGCAACGCCAGAGCCATTCAAAGTATGTAAAAAAGTATTTTTTTTATCATTTTTGCTTTTATATTTTGCATTCATTCTTCTGGACTGAAAATCTAAACAATTTGAACATGATGATATTTCTCTGTATTTCTTTTCGGAAGGAAACCAAACTTCTAAATCATATGTTTTATGAGCTGAAAAACCAATATCACCAGTAGCTAACAAAACAACCCTATACGGTAATTCAAGTAACTGAAGTATCTTTTCAGCACATGATAGCATTCTCTTTAATTCATCATTGGATTCCTCTGGTTTTGTTATACTAACCAACTCAACCTTGGGAAATTGATGAAGTCTAATCATTCCTTTAGTATCTCTACCAGCTGCACCAGCTTCTTTTCTAAAACACTGAGAAAATGCCGTATATCTTAAAGGTAACTCTTCTTCACTTATAATTTTATTTTTTACAAGATTTGTAAGGGGGACTTCTGCAGTGGGTATTAACCATAAATTATTATCTGTTTTATACTGATCTTCAATAAATTTTGGCAATTGACCTGTACCAAACATTGAATCCTCTTTAACCAAATAAGGAACATTTATTTCTTTATAACCATGCTCAGAAGTGTGGATATCTATCATAAAATTTGATAACGCCCTTTCTAGTTTAGCAAGTTTTCCGGATGATATAACAAATCTTGACCCAGATAACTCAGCTGCCGTCTCAAAATCAAGTTCATTCAATTCTTCGCCTATTTCATAGTGATGAGGAGATTTTTTATTTATTAACTCCCCTTCTTTTTTTATTTCAACATTAGAGCTTTCATCATCTCCAACAGGTAAATCTTTCGAAGGAATATTTGGTAATGAAGACAAAATATTTTTAAGCTCTTCTTCAGTTTCTGATTTAATCTCTTCAATTTTAGCAATGGAATCTTTAATTTCTTGTGACTCTTTATTAAGTTTAA
>CACLNZ010000042.1 GCA_902608415.1 uncultured PS1 clade bacterium | reverse complement strand
ACAGCAGCAGATCCCCTTCTCAGAGAACCTTGGCTAATTGCCAAAGTAAGGGAGTCCATAACTTTTATGAATGGAACAATACCACTCGTTTTACCAACACCACCTACGGATTCACCAATTGAACGAAGGTTACCCCAATATGAACCTATACCTCCCCCTCTTGAAGCAAGCCAAACATTTTCAGTCCATAGATCTACTATTCCATCCAAACTATCATTTGCTTCATTAAGAAAACATGAAATAGGCAATCCTCTTTTGTTTCCTCCATTAGATAGAATAGGTGTTGCAGGCATAAACCATAATTGTGAAATATAGTCATATAATCTTTGAGAATGCTCATCGTCATCACCATAGTACGACGCCACTCTTGCGAATAGTTCCTGAAAACTCTCACCTTTCATTAGGTATCTATCCACAAGTGTTTCTCTTCCGAAATCAGTTAAAAGAGTGTCCCTAGACGGATCTATCTTTACGGTCTTTCCGGTTTCACTGTGTTGAACTGCTCTGTCTTCTACTTTGAAATCCATCTTTGGTTCATTTAGATTTTCTGTTGGTGGCTTCTCTCCAACTTTAGATTTTGCTTGTGAATATAGCTGTTCCATTTCACTGTCAGTATATCCAGAAATTGTTAATGGTGAAGTCTTTCTTCTTGATTTCTTGGTTTTTTCTAGGTTTTCCATCAACATCAGTTTTTATCCTTTTTTTCAGAGTCGGATCCTCTTAAGGTGAATCGGGTTTTCTCCTAGGGCAGACCATCTCTGTATATATACAAGTGTAGCAGATGTATTAATTTTTTGTTTAATACCCCTACAAGTAGGGTGATACACATTGAGTAACACAAAATATAGTAGCCTGTTCGTTCACGAGGTCAATAAAGAAAATGAAAAAGTGTAATTTTTTTTCTTTTTTTTATTAAATCACGCATTAAGATAAGGATAGGAGCACAGAAATGAATTCAAATAGAATAACTAGATCATGGCGGTTAAGAAGTAGACCTGATGGAATAATTAATGAAAATGATCTTGAGTTAGTTACTGAGGAAATACCTGAGATTTCAGAGGGTCAAATATTAGCTAAAACTATCTATTTTTCATTAGATCCTACTAATAGAATTTGGATGTCTGACATTGATCAATATATGGAGCCTGTTGAGATAGGTGATATTATGAGGGCAGGTGGTTCACTTGCTGTAGTTGAAGAGTCAAAGGTTTCTCATGTCAAAGCAGGCGACATTGTTCAAGGCGGCATGCATGGCGGCTGGCAAGAGCACTTTATAATTCCTGGTGAAGAGGCTGCCGCTATTCCAATGGAAAAATCTATACCTTTGAAAGCGCTCATTTCCGTTTTAGGTTTTACAGGTCCAACAGCATACTTTGGTTTTCTTGATATTGGTAAACCAAAAGAGGGTGAAACAGTTGTTGTTTCAGCTGCTGCAGGAGCAGTAGGCTCTATTGTATGTCAATTGGCTAAGATCAAGGGATGCCACGTTGTTGCTATTGCAGGTAATGATGATAAATGTGGCTGGTTGAAAAATGATCTTAAAGTTGATGAGGTTATTAATTATAAAAAAGAACCAATTTTAGAGTCATTAAAAGAAAAGTGTCCTGAGGGTATAGACATATATTTTGAGAATGTTGGGGGAGAAATCTTGGACGCTGCTCTTACACTTATGAATAATTATGGTCGAATTCCTGTTTGTGGACTTATCTCAATGTATAATGACTGGGATACTCCCGGACCAAAAATGTTCAGAAATATCTTAATGAAAAGATTAACAGTAAAGGGTTTTTTAGTATCCGATTATCTTGATAGATATTCTGAGAGTTTAGAAGCTTTATCAAAATGGATGGCAGATGGAAAAATTCAATATAGAGTTGATATTGTAGAAGGTATTGAAAATGCCCCAAGTGCAGTCAATAAATTGTTCACAGGTGAAAATACAGGTAAACTTGTAATTAAAGTTTCAGATGAACCTTAAACTAATAAACTTCAAATAGACCAGCAGCACCCATACCGCCGCCAATACACATAGTGACAACAACATTTTTTGCTTTCCTTCTTTTTCCTTCAAGAAGAATGTGACCAACAAGCCTAGCTCCAGTCATACCAAAAGGATGACCAATTGAAATTGAGCCTCCATTAACATTAAGCTTATCATTGTCAATTCCAAGCTTGTCGCGACAATATAATGTTTGGCTTGCAAAAGCTTCATTTAGTTCCCATAAGTCAATATCATCAACTGTTAGGTTATTTTTTTCCAATAATTTTGGAATCGCATATACAGGGCCAATACCCATTTCGTCAGGCTCACATCCGGCAACAGCAAACCCTCTAAAAGCACCAAGAGGTTCCAGACCTTTCTTTTCTGCAAGTTTTGAGTCCATAACAACAACTGATGCAGCGCCATCAGATAGTTGTGACGCATTACCCGCCGTAATGAAATGTTCTTCACCTCTAACAGGAGGCAGACCTGATAAACCTTCTAATGTTGTCTGAGGTCTGTTACATTCATCTCTATCGACTGTATAATCCACCACTGATTCTTCACCAGTTTCTTTATCAACAACTTTCATTTTTGTATCCATAGGGACAATTTCATGTTCGTAATAACCAGCATCTTGAGCAGCAGCTGTTCTTTGTTGACTTTGTAAAGAATATTCATCTTGGCTTTCTCTGCTAATATTATATCTTTTGGCTACTATATCTGCGGTTTCGATCATTGGCATCCATAATGCTGGATAAGATTCCATTAATTTTTCTTCTGTTATATCTTTTAAATTAATGCCTTGCATTGAAACCATAGAAATTGTTTCTACACCTGCACCTACCACAGCATCAGCCCCTTCGGCTACAACACGACCGGCAGCCATAGCAATTGTTTGCAAACCTGAAGAACAAAATCTATTAACTGTAACTCCAGATGTAGTTACAGGACAGCCTGCCCAAATAGCAGCCAATCTTCCAACATTCTGGCCTGTTGCACCTTCAGGAGTTCCGCATCCCATAATAACATCATCAATTTCTGCAGGATCTAAGTTTGCTCTTTCAATAGAATGCTTAACTGAATGACCTGCTATTGCTGC
>CACLNZ010000041.1 GCA_902608415.1 uncultured PS1 clade bacterium | reverse complement strand
AGTTTTAAATAAGGAAAAAAAGTGGGTACCAATTAGTGTAGGGTCAAATAAAATTGTTTGTAATGTAGGTGACATGCTTCAAAGACTTACAAACGATAATTTAAAATCAACTACACATCGGGTTTGTAATCCTATAGGCCAGAAGAAAATTCAACCAAGATATTCGATACCATTCTTTCTTCATCTAAATCCTGACTACATGATCGAGACACTACCAAATTGCATTGATAAGGTTTCTCCAAACAAATATCAGGATACAATCTCTGCAAATGATTTCTTAAAAATTAGACTGGAAGAAATTAATTTAAAGTAATACTTATATTTACTATATAAGTGAAAGTATCTCTTCTAGCTTTCTCTTGCTTTTACCAAACACTCTTACACTTTTTACCTGATCTAGATTTGTTAAATCTTCCCCAACAATAATCACAGCTATCATTCCCATACTTTTATGAGGTGTACATTGGTAGAAGTAAACGCCTGGTTTTTCAAATGTGTAAGTAAACTCTTGATTAATTCTACTTTTCTTTGGTAGCTCAACTGCATCAGGACCTATGACAAACTCAACATTATGACCTTTATCTCTTGGTTTCCAAACAACATTATCACCAACCCCAACCCTAAGGACATCTTCAGAGTAGACCATACTCTGACCATCAGATCTTACATTTAACATATCAATTGAAAATGTATTAGCAAGAATAGGTGAAGTAAAAAAGATTATAAAAATAAAAAATATTCTACGCATTATATTATCCTATTAAATTATTATTAAGAGCACGAAGGTATATATATGGAATTAAATTGTATTAATAAATGCGACACTTTAACCAAAAAAAACGGCGGTTAAGAACCGCCGTTTAATTGTAGTATTTCAATAAAATTAAAAATCTTTATTTATTGTAATGCCCCACATACTTGGTACAACAGGGTATCCAGCATATGATCCTGGTGAACCAGGTACATTAAATCCAGTGTAGATATATTCATCATCATTAATATTTCTACCCCATACCATTACACCAAATCCTGAAGGTTCATGCTTTAATCCAAAACTTGCATTTAAAGTACCAACTTCTCTTAATGCATTTGGTACTTCAACAGGTACGGCGTCTGTAGCCTGATGCTCATCTTCGTAAACATATTCACCTCTAATATAACCAGAAGTGTTAGGGCTTAAATCAAAGGAATATGTAGCTGAAACAGTAATAGCAATTTCTGGAACGCCTGAAGGAGTTCTTCCAGTAAAGTCTTTAACTCTTGCTGGTCCACCGTTAACTATTGGGCAATCATCAGATGCAGGCGGAACAAATGTTCTATCACATGGGCCATTTTTGAAATCTTCAAAACTAGCATCGATAAAGCTACCAGCAAAAGTAACAACTAAATTCTCAGAAAGGAAAAATAATGAATCAATTTCAAAACCTCTATGAAGTTCTTCACCAATATTGACCAAATTAAAACCTGTTCCAATAAATAAATTTGATTGATAACCTTCAACAGACATATTAAATAAAGAAAGATTTACATATCCATTTGAGAAAGTCTTTTTAAGTCCAATTTCAATATTTTCAGCCTCTTCAGGATCAGCATAATAAATTCGTGAGTCCATTGGTAAGCCTGCATAAACAGTCGCGTTAGCACTTAAATTTGTTGAAATAGCTTTAAAGCCCGTAGAGTGACTTACATACATGGATAAACTATCATCAAATTCATGAATTAATTTTATAGAATGCGTTACATCATCTGAAGTCCATTTTCCATCTTCACTCCCATTAGGGTAATTAAAGAAAGGAGGGAAAAATTGGAAACCAGTTAATGCTGCAGTAGCTGGATTTAAAATGAAAGGTATAGCTGCAAATTCATCATCAATTACAACATTTGAAACAACTTCTTTTGTATCTTCAGAATAACTAACTCCAAGAGAAATTGCTGTTTGTGAAGTAATATCATAATCAATTTGAGCAAAAATGCTGAATGCTTCATTATCCATATCAAAAAGTTCATTCTGAAGACCACCATTAGTTTTGTACCAAGTGCTTCTTGTGTTTGCCGCAATTCCAGGAATTGTTGCGCCTATCGCACCATCTAATAAAGGATTACCTGTTGTTCCTCCTGCAAGAACTGTCCCAATTTGAACAGGGGTAAGAGGAGGGAAAGATACTGGCGCCCCAAGTAAAGCTCCTTGAACAGCAGAAGGTAAAACTGATATTTGAGCTAGAGCTGATACAGCAACCTGACCAGCTATTCCATTCAAGCTTGTTCCCACAGGGGATAAGATTAAATCAACAAATGGCCCAATAAGTTCTTTATAAAACACAGTTCTATCATGCTTTACTGTCTCATCTTGATAAAAAGCTCCCACCATCCATTGTAACGGTCCATCATTATTTGAAGTAAGTCTAAATTCTTGTGTAAATGTCTCAAACTCATCATAGATACCATTAGTTAATAAAGGCATCGAGCTGAAATCAACATCACCATTAACATCTTGCTCGCTTTCACGATAAGCTGAGATTGATTTTAGATTTGCAAAGCCTAAATCATAATCCACATGTAAAGAAATACCTTGGTTCTCGATAGAACCTGCAGGATCAAAGTTAAGATAAGTTTGATATCCATATGTGTTTACAGGATTTATTATTGTTGTTTTGCCAGGGGCCAATAATGCATCTGCGCCAATTGTGACTGCACCATTCAATAAAGCGGCAGTCGTGCAACAAACTTCTTCAGCTTCATCTTTATCAATGATAATTCTTACTGTTAAGTTTTCACTTAATTCACTAAGAAGTTGCGCTCTTATTGCATATCTATCTCTATCATTAATTTCTGTTCCAAGTTCTAAATTCTTAGTATAGCCATCTCTTTTATGAGAAGTTGCTGATAATCTAAATGAGGTATTTTCTGTAATTGGTCCAGTTACAGTTCCACTAATTTTATTAAGACTATACTCACCTGCGGTAATTTGAAATTTTCCACCAAAATCACTTTCAGGCAGAGCAGTAGTTATATTAATCACACCTGCTATCGCATTCTTACCAAACAGGGTTGATTGAGGGCCCTTAATAACTTCAACTCTTTCAATACTTATTAGATCATTAATTGCAGATTGATTTCTAGAAATCATTACACCATCAATCGAAATAGCAACTGATGGTTCAACACCAGGGTTATTCGCACCATTACCAAATCCACGAATTTGAAATGTATTTTGCGCTGCAAATTGAGTCTGATTTATTTGTAAAGATGGAACTGAACTCTGTAAATCCAAGATATCGCTAATTGCAAGCCTTTCAATATCTTCCATCTGAATAACAGAAACAGATAAAGGTGTTTCTTGAAGGGTTGTATTCTTCTTTGTTGATGTAACTACAATTTCCTCAATATCTA
>CACLNZ010000040.1 GCA_902608415.1 uncultured PS1 clade bacterium | reverse complement strand
ACTTTTGCTTCTATAGAGCAAATGTCTGCTGATGTAACAGCTTTCCTTGCTTGGTCTGCTGAACCAGAGATGGAAGAGAGAAAAAGACTAGGATTTATTGTAATGAGTTTTTTAATTATATTTGTTTTATTAATGTTCTTTTCAACTAGAAGATTATGGAAAGATGTTCACTAATTAAATATTGAATCTAAAGTTCATAATATCGCCATCCTTTACAATGTATTCCTTTCCTTCAGATATCATTTTACCTTTATCTTTTGCTTCAGCGAAGTTACCTATAGAATTTAGATCATTATAGCTGATTGTTTCAGCTCTAATAAATCCCTTTTCAAAGTCAGTATGAATTTTACCTGCAGCTTGTGGCGCAAGAGAACCTTCTTTAATTGTCCAAGCTTTAGTTTCTTTTGGGCCAGAAGTAAAAAAAGTTATTAATTTAAGAGCTTTATAACCCTCAATAATAAGTTTATTTAAGCCAGGTTCTTCTAGGCCTATAGTATTTAAAAATTCGTTTTGCTCTGATATTTCAAGAAGTGATAATTGACTTTCAATATCAGCAGAAATATTTATTTTTTTTAAGCCTTTTTCTTTTAGATAGCCATCAACTAAATCAATATAACTATTTTGCTGAGTTATAGATTCTTCGTCTGTATTGCAAACATAAATAGTTTCTTTATTAGTTAATAATTGAAATTCTCTAATGAATTTTTTCTCATCTTCATTAAATTCAGCTTCTTTAATTGAATTACCTAAATTTAAATTTTTAATTAGAGTATCTATTAATTTTAGTTTTTTTGGAGCATCCTTATCTCCACCTCGCTCTTTTTTTTCTAGATTAGTGACCCTGTTTTCTAAGCTTTCTATATCAGCTAAAAGTAATTCTGTATTTATTGTCTCTATATCTCTTACTGGATCAATACTTCCGTTTACATGCGTAATATTTTGGTCATCAAAACATCTAATGATATGTACTAAAGCATCAACTTCTCTTATATTTCCTAAAAACTGATTACCTAGCCCCTCTCCTTTAGATGCACCTTCAACTAATCCAGCTATATCAACAAAGGTGATCCTTGTTGGAATAGTTTTATCTGATGAACTTATTTTAGTTAGTTTTGTTAATCTTTCATCAGGTACATCTACTTCTCCAACATTAGGTTCAATTGTACAAAATGGATAATTTTCTGCTTGTGCCTGAGAAGTTTGTGTTAGAGCATTAAATAAGGTAGATTTGCCAACATTTGGAAGGCCAATTATACCGCACTTAAAACCCATTTATTTCATGTTTGACTGAAATTTTTTGATATTAGTATCAATAAGAAGATCAAAGTTCTTAACTATTTTAGTTTGTATCTTTTCAAATTCTTCATTTTCTTCTTTTGAAAAATCTCCAAGAACATGACCAGTAACTTTTTCTTTATCACCTGGGTGGCTAATTCCAATTCTTAAACGCACATAGTTGTTTCCAATATTTTCATCTATAGAAGCTAAACCATTATGACCTGCATTACTTCCGCCCTTTTTTAGTTTTATATCACCAAAAGAAAGATCTATATCATCATGAAAGACAAAAATTCTTTCAGGATTAATTTTATAAAAATTAGAAGCTTCTCTAACTGCTCTACCAGATTCATTCATAAAGGTTTGAGGTTTAAATGATATAAGTTTGATATTTTCAAAAGAACCCATTGATGTTCTTCCTAAGAATTTTGTTCTACTTCTTCCGAATTTTAATTGATTAGTAATATAATCAAGAACCATGAAACCAACATTATGACGATTATTTTTATATTTTTCACCAGGATTTCCTAATCCTACAAGCAACAATGTTTCCTCTGGCATAGACAAAATTGATCCTATTCTTTGCTTTCTTCTTTAGAGTCTTTTGGCGTTTCTTCTGAATCTTCTGCTCCATCAGTTGTTTGATTTTCTTCGCCTTCTATTGAATCTTCTCCTTCTTCAGAAACTTCTTCAATAATTTCTTCTTCAATCTCTTCAACTGGAGCTGTAACACTGGCAATAGTTATATCTCTATCAGTAATAACAGGATTAACATCCTCCGGCAGAGTAACATCAGATAATTTAACACTTTCACCCATTTCAAGCTTTGATATATCAACATCTATTGATTTAGGAATACTCAAGGCTGGGCAATCTAACTCTACACTATAACGAGTCACAGTTAATACTCCTCCTGTCTTAATTCCTGGCGAGTCAGTTTCACCAATAAAATTTACTTGAATCTCAACAGAGACTCTTGAGTCTGCTGATAACCTAAGAAGATCAATATGAATTATATTATCTTTTACTGGATCAATTTGAATATCTTTAGGGATGACCTTCATTTTATCACCATTTGATAACTCCAGATCAAGTAATGTTGTCAGCATTCTACCTGTGTTATATAATTTTAATGCAGATATAGAATTAATATTAACTGCAACCGGATCTTTCATATCACCATAAATTATGCAAGGAATATTACCTTCTTTTCTAGTGGATTTAGTAAAGGATTTTCCAGTGTTTTCTCTTACTTCACCTTTTAAAATATTAGCTTCAGACATAATCTACTCTACCTTTTAAATAAACTTCATTGGGCTTATACCCTCACTTTGACTTCAAAGCAAGTTAATCAAACAAACTAGATACAGATCTTTCTTCAGAAATTCTTCTAATTGCTTCTCCAAGTAGATGGACAACGCTAACCGTTTCTATTTTATTGGAATTTTTAATATCATCGGTTTCATTTATGGTATCTGTAATTACCAATTTTGTAAGAGCGGATTCGTTTACTCTTTTTATAGCTTCACCAGATAAAACACCATGTGTTACATGTGCGAAAACTTCCTTAGCCCCGGAATTAATTAATGCCTCAGCTGCATTACATAAAGTTCCAGCTGAATCAACAATATCATCAATCATAAAACAGCTTCTTTCAGATACATCACCAATAATATTCATCACTTCAGATTCACCTGCTTTTTCACGTCTTTTATCAACAATGGCTAGATCAGAGTCTATTCTACTTGCAATTAGTCGTGCTCTTACAACACCTCCTACATCTGGAGATACTACCATAGCGTTATTTGAACCTATTTTTTTTTCAATATCAGATAAAAGAATTGGTGCAGCAAAAAGATTATCTGTAGGAATATCAAAAAAACCTTGAATCTGGCCCGCATGTAAATCCATACTTAAAACTCTGTCTGCTCCTGATTTAGCGATTAGATTAGCCACTAATTTAGCTGTTATTGGAGTTCGTGGTCCAGGTTTTCTGTCTTGTCTAGCGTAACCAAAATAAGGAATAACAGCTGTAATTCTTTTTGCTGAAGCTCTTTTTAAAGTATCAATTAAAACAAGAAGCTCCATTAAATTATCATTTGCAGGAAAAGATGTTGATTGAATAATAAAAAC
>CACLNZ010000039.1 GCA_902608415.1 uncultured PS1 clade bacterium | reverse complement strand
GTTGAATTATCAAATAAAGGAAGGCTTTGGACTTGGACAGTTCAAAGGTTTCTTCCTAAAACACCATATATAGAACAAGTTGCGCCTGAGGATTTTAAACCTTATGCTGTTGGATATATTGAATTGCCAGGTGAAATTATGGTAGAATCCAGATTAGTAGGAATTGATCACAAGGAATTGGAAATTGGTATGGAAATGGAACTAACAATAGAGCCATTCGTTAAAAATGAAGAAGGCGAAGAATTATTAATTTTTGCTTTTAAACCTTCTGTAAACTCATAGGAGAAATATTATGACAGATGTAGCAATAGTTGGAATAGGAATTCATCCATTTGGAAGAACTGATGGTGTATCAGGTCTTCAACAGGGTGTTCACGCAGCTAAGGAAGCATTATCAGATGCAGAAATAGAATGGAAAGACATAGAATTTGCTTATGGTGGCTCATCTGCTGCTGGAAGCGCTGATACAATGGTAAGTGAGCTTGGGCTTACTGGAGTCCCATTTATGAATGTTTCAAATGGCTGCGCTACTGGTGGTTCAGCATTATTATCTGCCTACACAACAATTAAATCTGGTCAATTTGATATTGGAATGGCAGTAGGTTTTGATAAACACCCTCGAGGTGCATTTAATGCAGATCCGGAAGCTGCTGGACTTCAAAAATGGTATGGCGAAACAGGCCTTATGCTTACTACACAATTCTTTGGAATGAAAATACAAAGATATATGCATGATTACGGGATAACTTCTGATGCATTAGCTTTAGTTGCAGAAAAAGCATTCAATAATGGTTCATTAAATCCTAATGCATGGAGAAGAGATCCTGTTTCAAAAGAAGATATATTGAATGGTATGATGGTTTCTGATCCTCTAACGAAATTTATGTTTTGTTCACCTGCGGAAGGTGCTGTTGCTTTAATATTATGCAGAGCTGATATTGCAAGCAAATTTACAGCTAAACCCTTATACCTTAAAGGTGCAGCATTTAGATCTAGACCTCTTGGATCTTTTGAAGTTTTTAGCCCTTCTCTTGAAATTGAAAGGGGTCCTAGCCCAACTGTTGGTGCAGCAAAAGCAACTTTTGAGATGGCGGGTATAGGTCATGAAGATATTGACCTAGCACAACTCCAAGATACTGAGTCAGGAGCTGAGATTATGCATATGGCTGAAAATGGTTTTTGTAAAGATGGTGATCAAGAGAAAATGCTTCGAGATGGTGATACAAATATTGATGGAAAGTTTCCAGTAAATACTGATGGCGGCTGTATAGCTAATGGTGAACCAGTTGGAGCTTCAGGCTTAAGACAAGTTTATGAGAACTGTGTTCAACTTAGAGGCGCAGCAGGTAAAAGGCAGGTGCCAAATAATCCAAAAACTGCATATACTCATGTTTATGGTGCTCCTGGTATCTCCGCATGTACAATTATCACTAATTAAAAATAACAATTTACAGGATTAATTATGATTAATAAAAAATTTCTACTGGCTGGTAGGCCGGTTGGTAGACCGATATCTGATGATGACTTTGAATATAAAGAAGAAGAGATTAGAGAAATCAATGATGGTGAATTGTTTCTAGAAAATATGGTCATTGAATTCCAACCTGCCCAAAAAGGTTGGATGGAAAACATATCTAATTATGTGGCACCTCTTGAAATAGGTGATGTAATGCGTTGCAGCGGAATTGCCAGAGTGTTAGATAGTAAATCCGAAAAATTTAAAAAAGGTGACATTGTTTCAGGTCAAACATGTTGGCAAACTCATCCTATATTGAAGGAAGAAGATTTAGAAATAATTGAAGATACAGATATGCCTACAGCATACTTAGGTGCGCTTGGTGGTACAGGATTAACTGCATATTTTGGAGTTACCAAAATAAGTAAGCCAAATCCCGGCGATACTGTAATTGTAACTGGTGCTGCAGGGGGGGTTGGATCTTTAGCTGGGCAAATCTTTAAGATTGCTGGATGTAAAGTTTATGGTATTGCAGGAGGAAAAGAAAAGTGTGAAATGCTTATCAATGAATTTGGGTTTGATGGAGCAATAGACTATAAATCTGAAGATCTTAATGATAGCTTAAGTAAGTTATGTCCTAATGGAGCTGATATTGTATATGATAATGTTGGTGGAAGAATTTTAAATGATTGCCTATTACATTTAGCATTGAATGCAAGAATTGCTATTTGTGGGATAATATCTAGACATAAAACCGATAATATGAATTTCGGACCTGAAAATTATTCAAATTTGATTTTCAAAAGAGCAACCATGCAAGGTTTTTTGATGTTAGATTATATGTCAGAGACAGCTTCAGCTAGAAATAAAATGAAAAAATGGATTGAAGATGGCAAACTAATTTGTAGAGAAGATTTGCGAGAGGGTTTTGAGAATGCGCCTGATACTCTTAAAGGTCTTTTTGATGGTAAAAATAAAGGAAAACAACTTTTAAAAATAACTAGCTAATTGATTGTATTGTCTAATGAATCGTGGACGAAGATTATATAGTGGTGTATTAATATCGATTGAAAATATATTAAAATTGAGGAGATTTTGATGGATAAACAAGTAAATGAATCAGGACTTGAACCAAAGGAAGAAATTCAAGAGTTGGTCAGAAGATCTAGAGAAGCTCAAAAGCAAATTGAAAATTATACTCAGGAACAAGTTGATGAACTTATACGAGCTATGGTTTGGTGTGTTGCAAAGCCTGGGGTTGCAGAAGAAATAGCTCAATTTACAGTTGATGAAACACAGCTAGGGAACTACGAAGGTAAATTTCTAAAGATACAGAGAAAAACTCGAGCAACTCTAATGGATATTATTGATGAAAAATCTGTTGGAATATTAGAAGAGGATAAAGAAAGAGAAATTGTCAAAATTGCAAAACCTATGGGTGTAATTGGAGCGCTTGCTCCATCTACAAATCCTGAAGCAACACCAGTTATTAAAGCTATACATGCTGTCAAAGGAAGAAATTCAATTATTGTTGCTCCCCATCCTAGAGCAAAACTAACAAACAAGAAAATATGCGATCTTATGAGAGCGGCAATTAAAAGTTGTGGAGCACCAGCTGATTTAGTAATAGGTATTGAAATCCCATCTTTAGAACTTACCAATGAACTTATGACCCAGTGTGATAGAGTGCTTGCTACTGGAGGCGGCGCAATGGTTAATGCGGCCTATTCAAGCGGAACACCTGCTCTAGGAGTTGGAGTTGGTAATGCTGTTATTACCGTTGATGAAACTGCTGATTTAGATGATGCAGCTGATAAAATAAAAATTTCAAAAACTCTTGATTTAGCAGCCTCATGCTCTGCGGATAATTCAGTTATTTTAGTAGAAAAGATTTATGAAGATATGCTTTCAAAGCTACAGGAAAGAGGTGGTTATTTAGCAAATTCAGAGGAAAAAGAAAAACTTCGTAATACGATATGGGATGAAGAAGGCCATTTGAATACAGCTATTGTAGCTCAACCAGCAGA
>CACLNZ010000038.1 GCA_902608415.1 uncultured PS1 clade bacterium | reverse complement strand
AGCCTCTTTAAGTGACAACTTTAAAGTAAGAACAGTGAATATAAATAGTGATTGGCAATCGGTTATTAACTCACCCTTTAACACTAATTCAGAACTAGTGAGCTTAGGAAAGAAATTAGTTTTTGAATATGATGATAATAACCATTCTATTTCAAATGTTGAGGTTGCGCCCTTAGACGATCCACGCCCTTCCTCTATATCAAACGCAATTGGCTATGACTATAGGGGTTCTTTTTCTGCAAGAGGGAGCTTTAATTTGAATGATTGGAATATTGATTTTGATGGCACTTTTGTTTCTGATGATACATTTTTACGAAGATTTGATTTAAATGATAAAACCGATATTATGTCTTCAATATCAATATCAAAAAATTGGAACAATCTCTCTCTGAATATAGAATCTAAGCATTTTACTCTTCTTTTACCTGAAAAGGAAGGCTCTGAGCCAATCATACTTCCAATTATTAATTTAAATTGGCAACCTAATTTCGAGTTTTTAGGTGGAAAATTCAATTTAAATTTCAACTCAACTAATATAATTCGTAAAACCGATGGAAATACACAAAGAATTTCTATTAAAAGCTCGTGGAAGAGAAATACTATTACAAAAACCGGACATTTAATTGATATGGGTGTTTTTTTAAGAGGTGATTTATATAGGTCAACAAAAAAATATATCCCAAATAATTCATCACGACTTCTTCCTTCAAATCGTTTTGGGGAGGATTTGAATATAGCTAGAATATTGCCTAGTTATTTTTTGGAATGGAAATTTCCAGTTGTTTCTCCACATGGGCACACAATAATAGAGCCAATAGTTAATTTTACAATCGCACCAAATGATAAAGAGTATATCAAAATCCCCAATGAGGACTCAATTGCCTTCGAATTAAATTCAGCGAATATTTTTTTTAATGATAGAATTCAAGGATTTGATAGATGGGAATATGGGAATAGAATAAATTATGGTATCCAGATTTCACATTTTTGGGGAGATAGAGTGGTTAAGGCTTTATTAGCTCAAAGTTACAGGTTTTCTGATCTAAGCTTTTCATACACAGGAAACGGTTTAAGGAAAGATTTTTCTGATTTAATTTTTGATTTATTTTATAAGCCAAATAAAAACCTTACGATTTCATATAGAGGCAGAGTGAATGAAGATGATCTAAATCTCACAAGATCAGAATTTGATATTCAAGGAAATTATAAAAGATGGGGATTTAGATTAGGGCATGCTCATCTTGATGATGAGGAATATCTAAACTTAAAAGAACAGAAAGAACTTAGATTTGCTAATTTCATAAATATTAATCAAAATTGGCTTCTTCAAGCAGCTATAAGGTATGATGTAGAGACCAAAAAATCATTAAGAAATAGGCTTTCTGTTGTTTACATTGACGATTGCATATCTTTTGAATTAGGATTTAGAAGAAAATTTGCTGAATATCGTGATTTAAAACCAACGAATTCTTTTATGGTTAAATTAAAAGTATATACTTTTGGCGGTGGAAATATTAATAGTTCAAAAAGACTTGATAGATTATGGGAAAGAGTTGAATAAAATGAATAAATTTTTTCTAAATTTTTTAATGCCTAAATTAATAATAATATATTTATTATTTCTACCCACTATTGTTTTTTCTCAAGATATACAAGCAATATCAGCAATAGTTAATGATGAAGTAATCTCAAGATATGATGTCCAACAAAGAGTTCAATTAATTGTTTCAACTTCAGGAATAAAGCCCACAAAAGAAAATATATCTAGATTAGAAGTACAAGCCCTGCGTTCTCTAGTTAATGAAAAAATCCAACTTCAGGAAGCAGAAAAGTTAGATGTTCCCTCTTCAGAGCAAGAAGTTGGTCTAATGTTAGAAAGAATAGCTAATGGCAATCAAATGTCTGGGGATGAAATTCTTGAATTAATTAATTCTCAAGGAGTTAGGCCAGATACCCTTCTAAATCAAATAAGAGCAGAATTATTATGGAATAAAATAGTAAGAGGAAGATATGGATCTTATGTTAATGTAAATGAGGATGAAATATCAATTGTTTATGACAGAACAATTGAAAGTATTGGAAAAGACCAATACGAGATATCTGAAATATTCTTAGGTTATGAGAATTCTTCTGAGGAAAGTGAAGCCGCTTTACTTGCCAATAGGTTAGTTGAACAATTAAGATCGGGAGCTTCTTTTTCAGCTGTTGCGCAACAATTTAGCCAATCTTCAACTTCTGGACAAGGTGGCTATATTGGATGGGTGGCTGAAGGTCAATTAGATCAAGAAATTATAAATATTGTTAGAAACTTAAATAAAGAAGGAATCTCAAATCCTATAAATTCTACTGGAGGTTATTATATTATCCGCCTTAATGATATTACTAAAGCTGGAGGAAAAAACCCATTAAGAAACCAGTATGATCTAATTTCAATCATCTTTAATAAAGACAATTCTGAAGATGCAAATAATTTTGCAAGAGAATTTATCTCTTGCAAAAGAATAGACACATTAACAGAAAAATATAATGAAAAAGAAGTTAATTATATTGGCAAGAGAATATTAAGTGACCTTCCAAACGATTTACATGAAGAATTATTAAATAAAGATGCTGGTCAAACTCTTAATATAAGAGAAATTGGAGAAAACCTTAATTTAATTTTAATATGTGATAGAAAAGATGACGTAGGCCTACAGATTTCAAGGGAAACAATAGAAGATAATATTTACTCACAAAAGATCGGTATGATGTCTAGGCGATATCTTAGAGACTTAAGAAGAGATGCAGTAATTGAGTATAGATAATGCCATTAAATAAAGAGCTTCCCATAGCAATATCAATGGGTGAACCTGGCGGAATTAATATTGAAATTATTTTAAAATGTATCAAAAAAAAATTACCAGATTTTTTTCTTATTGCTGATCCAGATTGGGCTGCTAAATCTATAAAATCCTTAAATTATTTTACTAAAATTAATATTATAGAAAATATAGAGCATTGTGCAAAAGGACATTTAAATATCTTACCAACAAAAAATAAAGTTAAGTTTGGTTTTAAAAAATCATATTATCAAAATGTCCCCGCGATTATTGAGTCATTAAATCTTTCTATTAAATTAGCTAAACAGAGAAAAGTAGCTGGTATTGTTACTCTTCCAGTTATGAAAAAAACATTAATAGTTAATGGTTTTAACTATCCTGGGCATACTGAATATCTTGGTAAAGTATCAAATAAAAGACCTTTAATGATAATGTTAAATAAAAAGCTAAAGGTTGCAACTGTGACAACTCACATACCCATTTCCCAAGTGCCAAAAAAAATTACAAAAAACAATCTAGAAAAAACGATAAAGGTTTACATTGAATCCTTGAAATTAGATTTTGGATTAAATGATCCAAAAATAGCAGTAAGTTCATTAAATCCTCATAGTGGTGAAGAAGGAAAAATAGGAAATGAAGAGATTAAAATTATTAAACCTACAATTGATAAATTTATAAAACAGGGAAGTAAGATTAATGGACCGAAATCGGCTGACACAATGTTTCATAAAGAGGCACTTAAAAACATTGATGCAAATTTATGTATGTTTCATGATCAGGCTTTGATACCAATTAAATCCTCAGATTTTTATGGCTCAAT
>CACLNZ010000037.1 GCA_902608415.1 uncultured PS1 clade bacterium | reverse complement strand
TATTCATGAGACAATGAGCGATGAGAAGGTGTTAATTTTTTCTTCAAATGGAAAGTTTTATACAATTGAAGCAAGTCAACTTCCTTCCGGAAGAGGATATGGTGATCCATTAAAACTCTTAATTGACCTACAAGATGACGATAGAATTATTTCCTTATATTCATTTTCACAAGCTGGAGAACTAGTTATAGCCTCTAAATTTGGGTATGGATTTATAGTGTCTTTTGAAGATTTAATTTCAAATAGAAAAGCTGGAAAACAAATATTAAATTTATCAAACGATGATAAAGCTATTAGTTCAGATTATTTAAAGGGAAACGATATAGCGGTTATTGGCGAAAATAAAAAAATGTTATTATTTAAAAGAGAAGAGCTTCCTAAGATGTCAAAGGGAAAAGGGGTTAGGCTTCAGAAATATAAAGAAGGATATCTTAAGTCGATTATAAGTTTCAATTATAAAGAAGGATTAAATATTGTTGATAATAATGGAAGAAATAGAAATTTTGATGATATTGATAATTGGTTAGGAAAAAGAGGCCAGGCAGGTAAAAAAGTTCCTAAGGGTTTTCCTAGAAATTTTTAATTAAATACATAAGTAGGTAACCATGTAGCTATTCCTGGGAACATTGATAGTAAAATTAGCATCATCATTTGTATAAGAATAAATGGGATTACACCTTTATATATATCTGATGTTTTAACTGAGTCTGGCGCAACCCCTCTTAAATAAAACAGAGCAAATCCAAATGGGGGCGTTAAAAAGCTTGTTTGAAGATTAATGGCCATCATAACACCCAACCAAACGGGATCTATACCCATTTGAAGAATTACTGGAGCTACTATAGGCACAA
Source organism: uncultured PS1 clade bacterium (assembly GCA_902608415.1). Lineage (GTDB taxonomy): Bacteria > Pseudomonadota > Alphaproteobacteria > MED-G09 > MED-G09 > AG-430-B22. The sequence goes on along the minus strand of CACLNZ010000037.1, from coordinate 3,114 downwards.
CAACAAAAGTTATTTCAATAAAATCTAAGAAGAAACCAAGTAAGAACATTGATATCATAACTATAAGTATTGCACTAAAAGTTCCTCCAGGCAGATTTGTGAGAAAGTGTTCTATTGTTTCGTCTCCACCCAAACCCCTAAAAACAAGACTAAAGAAAGTTGCTCCAATTAATATGACAAATACCATAGAAGTAATTTTGGTAGATGATCTTGCTGCATCAACTAAGATACCGCTTAAATACAATTTATATATACTTAAAAGGGTTGAAATTAAGAAGATAAAAAAAATTGTTACTGCTAGAAATATATTAAGAGTTTCATAAAGATTTAAATCAACTCTATTAAGTCTTAAATCAAATAAAAAGTTTAGCACCAAAAGAACAATAAATGAAATTGTGGATAATAATGTCAAAAAATTTTCTTTAGCTATTCTATTTGAAGCCAATAAAATTGAGCCAATTGCCCCTACTGATGCTGCCTCAGTAGGTGTCGCAAAACCTGTTAATATTGACCCTAGAACAGCAATGATTAATGCTAGAGGAGGAAATAAGGTCTTTAATAACTCTTTATAACTTATTTCATTTTCTTCAATTAGAATTTCAGGTGTCGAATCTGGATCAAATATCGCTTTCAAAAATTGATAAAAAATATAGAGAGAAACGAGTAACAATCCTGGAAATAGTGATCCTGCAAATAAATCACCTACAGAAACAGTATCTGGTGAAAAAATTCCCAATTCTAATTGTGATTGTTGATATGCATTTGAAATAACATCACCAAGGAGAATTAATACAATTGATGGTGGAATTATTTGTCCTAATGTTCCTGCTGCAGTTATTACTCCAGAAGCCAATTTTGGGGTATATCCATTTTTTAACATTGTAGGTAATGATAAAAGCCCCATTGTTACAACTGTTGCACCCACAATTCCAGTCGAAGCAGCTAGTAATGCACCAACAAGGGTAACTGAAATACCTAACCCACCTCTTATACGCCTTAATAATTTACTCATATTTTCAAGTAAATCTTCAGCCACCTTCGATTTTTCTAAAATTGTTCCCATAAAAATAAATAAAGGAACCGCCATCAAGACTTCATTGGTCATTGTTCCGAAAATTCTTTGTGGAATAGCTTTTAAGAATTGTATTGGAAAAACACCAAAATAGTCTCCAACTAAAGCAAAAATAATTGCAACACCTGCCAAAGAAAATGCTACAGGAAAACCTAAAAGAAGCACTAAAATTGCTACAGCAAACATCAATAAATCTAAATATTCGATCATTTTTTTTCTTTTAAATTATTAATTGAGTTTAATAAAATAACTATGGCTTGAATAAAAAGTAGAATTGGAAAAATTATCAAAGTAGTTTTAAATAGATATGTAGCATTTAAACCACTTGTTTCAGGCGATCCTTCAAAAATTTTCCAAGATCTAGTGACATATGGATAACTCGTTAAAAATGTAATTATTATAAATGGCATAAGAAGAGTTAATGTTCCTATAAGATTAACAGTATTTTTAAATTTTTCAGATGATTCTCTATAAAATGAGTCAACTCTTACATGTTCATCATGCAATAATGTATAGCCTGCAGCTAATGTAAATAATATTCCGTGCATATAGATCATTAATTCTTGAAGCTTGATAAACCCTAATCCAAATACATATCTGGAAAGCACGATTACTATTTGAACGACAACCATTACAACTATTAGCCAAGAAATATAACGACCAACATATTCATTAATTGATTTTAGAATATACATTAATCTTCTCTTGATGACATATAAGCTAATTCAGAATGCTTGGACCAGTTTCTTAATCTTTTTAAATTATCAATAAAAGATAAATAGATTTCATTTGAAATTGGATCTTTAGTTGCTACATCTTCTAGTACTTCACTAGACTTTAATTTTAACTCATTCATGATTTCTTTTGAAAAACTCCTCATTTGAACGTCATGTTTATTGATTAAAGTATTTAAAGCAATTGAGTTATGGTGATTAAATTCTGCTAATGTATAAGTATTTTCATGAGAAAAGACATTCTTAAATATTTCTCTTTGTGTATTTGTTAATGAATTCCAGGTATCAAGATTTACTCCTGTTGCTAAACCAGCGCCTGGTTCATGAAATCCTGGCCAGTAATAGAATTTAGCAACTTGATAAAAGGCAAATGCTAGATCATTCCATGGACCCACCCATTCGGTTGCATCAATAGCACCTGATTGAAGAGCTGGATAGATTTCACCTCCAGGAATGGCTACTGCAGCTGATCCTATTCTTCTTAGAACTTCACCCCCCAAGCCAGGCATCCTAATTTTAAGACCTTTTAAGTCATCTATAGTAATTATTTCTTTATTAAACCATCCTCCCATTTGTACTCCTGTATTAGCTGACTGAAATGAAATCACATTAAATTGAGAACTTAGCTTATTCCAAAGCTCTCTTCCGCCTCCATGATCAATCCATGCATTTAATTCATTTGCTGTCATACCAAAGGGAACAGATGTAAAAAAATTAAAACCTATATTTTTACCCTGAAAATAATACTCAGCCCCATTATACATATCAGCTACCCCTATTGAAGCAGCATCTAAGGCCTCAAAAGCTGGTACTAATTCACCTGCAGCAAAAACCTTTATCTCAATCTCACCATCAGTTGCTTGATTTATATGTTTAGCTATTCTTTCAGGTGATGTACCTAGACCAGGAAAATTTTTAGGCCAAGTATGAGTCATAGTTAATCTTCTAATACCTTTTGAAATTGCTGGTTTTGCTAAAGTACTGGAAAGCAATATTGATGAAGCCCCACCAATTAAAGCATTTCTTCTAGTAATTTTAATATTTCTTTTATTTTTTATTTTCTTTTTCATAGTTTATCCATTCACCATCAATAAGAATTTCAGAAGAAATAAAATCTTTTTTATATTCCATTTCCTTACAGCCACTTATCCAATAACCCAAGTATATTAATTCTTTTTTATATTTCTTACTAAATAAAATATGGTCAAGAATCATAAATTTACCTAAAGAATATTTATTTGAATAAGGGCTATAAAAAGAATATACCATTGATAATGCATCATCTATAAAATCAGTTATACATGAGGA
>CACLNZ010000036.1 GCA_902608415.1 uncultured PS1 clade bacterium | reverse complement strand
AACTCACAAAACTGAAGGCACTTATAGAGGTGTTAAACACAACAATACTGTTGAAAAAAATGAAATAAACAGAAACGAACTTAAATATAGAGGAGCTTAAAATGGATAGAATATATAGGGGAAATAAAGATATAGCAGATGAAACATACATCCCTTTAAAAGAAGGTCTTTACAGAGGCATTAAGCATAGCAATAGCATTGAAAAAATTAATAGTATCCAAAAAGAACTAAAATATAGAGGCATTAAATATAATAATGTTGCTTAATTACAACATCATTAGTTAATAATAAAAATAATAACAAAATTGAGTGATAATAAAAAGATGGAGCGGGCGATGAGATTCGAACTCACGACCCTCACGTTGGCAACGTGATGCTCTACCACTGAGCTACACCCGCTTGAGAAACTTACAATATTTGAAAGTTATCAAGTTGTAAACAAACTTACTTAACTATTAATATTTCTTATGTATAATAAAAAAATGAACAAGCAAGATCAAAGAATACAGTTAGTGGCCTCTTCTGAATTTAGACAAGAGGTGGATAAGTGGAGAAGAAACCAAACAGATATTCCATCACATTCAGAGTCGATAAGAAGATTAGTTAAAATCGCTCTTAGATTAGAGAAGGGGGAAACCATGAAGATGATAACTGCAATTATAAGACCGCATAAGTATAATGACGTTCGAGATGCACTTATAACTATTGGAATTGAAGGTTTATCTGCAACCGAAATAAAAGGATTTGGTCGTCAAAGAGGTCAAACAGAAATTTATCGGGGAGCAGAATACAAAACAACTGAAGTACCAAAAATAAAAATTGAACTTGTTGTTCCTACAGAAAAAGTTGAGGAAGTGGTAGATCTTATATCAAAAACTTCTGAAACAGGTAAAGTTGGCGATGGTAAGGTTTTTATTACTGATGTAGATAGAGCAATAAGAATTCGAACGGGCGAAACACAGGAAGACGCACTCTAGAAAATGAATTTTGATCAATCAAGTCAAAACGAAGTGGAAAAGCTTCATTCAATAGACTTAACAAATGAAAATTTTGTTCAAGAAGTAATTGAAAAATCAAAATCAACTCCAGTCATAGTAGATTTTTGGGCACCTTGGTGTGAGCCATGCAAACAAATTGGTCCAATCCTAGATAAGCTTGTTGCTTCATCTAATGGAAGAGTTGCATTAACAAAAATGAATATTGATGATTATCCTGAAATCTCTCAACAATTACAAATACAATCTATTCCAGCAATTCTTGGTTTTCATAATGGCCAGCCTGTTGATGGTTTTGTTGGCGTGCAGCCAGAGTCGTCTATAAAAACTTTTGTTGAAAAAATTGCAGCTCTTAATGGCCCTTCTGATAATGATTTAGCTATAGAACAAGGTAAAGCTCTATTTAGTGATAAAAACTACAATGAAGCATTAGAGGTTTTTGGAAAAATAGCTCAATCGGAACCTGACAATGTTACAGCTTTATCTATGCTAGCAAATTGTTACCTAAAAATTAATGAAATTGATTTAGCAAAAGAAATATTATCAAATATAGAAAGCCCTGATAAAGAAAAGAACCAAGACTTTATGTCAGTAAAATCAGGAATTGAAATATTTGAAAAGGCACAAGATAATGAAGTTGATGATGTTGATATAACTGATCTTGAAAAAAAAATTGAGGAAAATCCCAACAATCATGAAATAAGATTTAGTATCGCTATGAGCCTGATGGGAAAAGGGGATTATGAAAATGCAATTGCACAATTTTTGTTCATAATTGAAAAAGATAGAATGTGGAATGATGAAGCTCCGAGAAAAAATCTTTTAGAAATTTTTAATGCTCTTGGTCCTGCTGATGAACTTGCTATAGAAGGAAGGAAGAAGCTTTCTTCAATTTTATTTAGTTAGAATGAGTAGTTTATACAAATATAAAAAGATTGAAGAAATACCTAGTAAGATATCAATTTTTCCTTTAAATGGCGCTCTTCTTCTTCCTCGATCCCAGTTACCGCTCAATATATTTGAACCAAGATATTTAGAAATGATTGATAATTCTATATCGTCTGATCGATTAATAGGAATGATACAAACTCAAGAAAGTAATGAAAATCAATTATACTCTATAGGTTGCCTTGGTAAAATTATATCGTTTACAGAACTTTCAGACTCAAGGTTTATTATTACTTTAAGCGGTATTTGTAGATATAAAATTACTCAAGAACTAGATACACTAACACCTTATAGACAAGTCAAAGTTTCATATGAAGATTTTGAAAATGATTTAACTCCAGGTTTTAATCAAGATAAAGCTGATAGGGATAAGCTTTTAGATGTTTTAAAAAAATATTTGGAAAAAAATAATCTTCAAATTGATTGGGATGCTGTTACTGGTTCGCCCACAGAAACACTCATAAACTCTTTATGCTCACTAAGCCCTTACAGCGTAGAAGAAAAACAAGCCCTATTAGAAGCTGTAGATACTCAGAAGAGAAATGAACTTTTAATTGCAATGACAGAAATGGCCCTATCGACAAATAAAGGCATAGAATCTATACAGTAATATTATGAACAAGATTGATAAAGATCTTTTAGATATTTTGGTTTGTCCAGTAACTAAAGATAAATTGTTATTAGACGAAGAAAACAATGAATTAATAAGCAAAGAAGCTAAGCTTGCTTATCCAATTAAAGACGGTATTCCAATTATGCTTCCTGAGGAAGCTAGAAAATTAGATTAAATTCTTTTTGAACCTGGTCTTTCTCCCAAAAGAAGGCTTGGACGTCTTAATATTCCACCTTCGGCTTCACTAATTAATAATTTGTTTATTGGTTTTACAAAATTTACAAATTTCATAAGATTTCTTCTGAAGCCCTTTGATATAGAAGTATCTAAAGTATAAATATAATTTATAAAATCAATTGAATTGGTTATGCCTTCACTTTCTATCTTTCTTATTCTTTTGAAAGAATTAAATGAGGGCGTAGAAATTAAATCAATTCCAAGATTTTTTGACTCAAATAATGCGTCAGCAATATATGAAACATCTCGAAGGCTTTGATTCCAGGCTTGACCAGCCATCGGATGCATCATCCTTATAGAGTCACCAACAAAAATTAGTCTTTTGTCAGTTTTTCCCTTTAAAAGAAACTTATCCAAGTCAAAAGATAGGGGGCCTTCAGAAATATTAATATCTTCATAAAGATGTCCTATTTTTTCATGCAAAACATCCTTTAAATCCTGATTAGATAAAATATCATCTGCCAAATAATCATCTAGAGACCATATTAATGAACTTCTATATAAATCCTTTGATTTTGATAATGGAAGTAAGGCCAAGGGTTTGCCGTTATCATAATATTGATAGGCTACACCTTCATGAGAAGCCTTATGCTCTAAGGTGGCAACAATAGCTTTTTGATTATAATTCTTTTCCTTATATGAAAGTTTGAATTGAGAAAGAAGTGTTGAGTCAATTTTTTGCGTGAAAATAATATTTTTAGCAAATATTTCTTTACCGTCTTTCATGACAAGTTTTATAAGATTTTTCTCTAGCTCAAATGATGAAAAATTATCTAACTCAAGTCTGTTTTTTAAAGATTTAGTTTTTTTTAAAAGCGAGTCCTTAAGATCATTATATTTAACCACATACGATAAAGTCTTTTCATTATTAAAAACTAATTCACTCTTTATTTTATTGTTACTCAAATCAGATTCATAAACCCTCATTTCATTTAACTTTTCAAAAGGAAAATCAATTTCAAAATAATTAAGTAAATTCATTGAAGATGGTGAAATCGCTAAAGACCTTGGAGAATTAACTAATTTATCATTTTTATTGTCATCTAAGACATAAAACTGCTTATTCTCATTTTTTAACATAAGGGAAAGAACATCTGAAGTAATTCCGCCTCCAAATACAATAAAATCAATTTTTTTATCGTTATAATTCATAAGATTGATATTTTACATTGAATAGTAATTTGTCAAATACTCATAGAAAAAAACCTTGATGTAGATAATATTTAAGAACAAATATAATA
>CACLNZ010000035.1 GCA_902608415.1 uncultured PS1 clade bacterium | reverse complement strand
GATCGTCCAACTCTCCCTCTTATTTGGTATAATTGTGATAGACCAAATAAATTAGCCTTATGAATAACTATTGTATTTGCATTTGGTAGGTCTAATCCAGATTCAATAATACTTGTTGAGATTAAAACATCATAATTTCCTTCATAAAAATCATGCATTCTATTTTCTAAATTTGTTGATGACATTTGTCCGTGAGCAACAACATAATTAATTTCAGGAATTTTTTCTTTTATAAAATCTTCTATCGTTGATATGTCTTTAATCCTTGGAACAACATAAAAACTTTGCCCTCCTCTTTTCTTTTCATTTAATAAAGCTTCTTTAATAACGATTAAGTCTCTCTTAAAAATGAATGTTTCAATCGACCTTCTATCTATTGGAGGGGAAGCTATTATTGATAAATCTTTTACACCAGTCATAGCTAACTGCATTGTTCTTGGAATTGGTGTGGCGGTTAAAGTAAGAACATGAATATCCGATTTTAGTTTTTTTAGCTTTTCTTTATGTTTAACTCCAAAATGCTGCTCTTCATCAACTATTAATAATCCTAAATTTTTAAACTCTATTTTGTCAGATAATAAAGCATGTGTGCCTATGACAATATCAGCAAAACCACCATTTATTTTTTCAATAACTTCTTTCTTGTTCTTTGTTAATCTTGATAATTCAACAATATTAATTGGCAGCCCAGAAAATCTTTTTTTAAATGTTTCAAAATGTTGTCTAGCTAATAATGTTGTTGGAGAGAGAATTCCAACTTGTTTGCCCTCTAGCGCTACAATAAATGACGCTCTAATAGCGACTTCTGTCTTACCAAAACCAACATCTCCACAGACAAGCCTATCCATAGGTATGCCTTTAGATAAATCCTCAAGAACATTGTCAATTGAACTTAATTGATCATCTGTTTCTTCGTAAGCAAATCGTGAACAGAAATCATCGTAAAATTCGTTTTTAATATCATATTTACTTGCATTAGCTAATTTCCTTTTAGCTGCAACATCAATTAAATCTTTGGCTAAATGCATAATATCTTTTTTTATTTTTTCCGTCTTAATTTTCCAAGCATTACTCCCAAGTTTATCTAAAATTATATTTTCACTATCGGAGTTATATTTAGATAGCATTTCAAGGTTTTCAACAGGCAAATATAAACGATCATTATTTTTATATTCAAGCATTAGACATTCATGATAAGAGTTTTCAATTTTTAGGTTTGTTAAATTTATAAATTTACCTAGACCATGATCAACATGAATAATAAGGTCACCTGGATTGATAGATGATAGATCTTTAAGAAAATTTTTATTTTCAACTTTTCTAGATCTATAAAATTTTTCACCAAAAATATCTTGCTCTGAAATAAATATTGTTTTTTCAAGAAAAAAACCATTAGGAAGATTAAGAACACAAATTCCTACCCCTTTTTTAGTTATAGTTTTTAAATCGGAAAATTTATTAAAAAGATATGAATCTATATTTTGATTTTTAAAAATTTTTGAAAGTCTTAATCTTGATCCCTCACTAGAGCAAGCAAGAAAGACACTATTATTATCATTAATATTTTTAGTTATAGTATCTTTTAAAATTTGGTAATCAACTTTATTTAGTCTATCTGATGAATAAAATCCATTAATATTACTAGCATTCAAGTTAAATTCATTAGGGTTTTTGAATGAAGAAAATTGCAGATATTTATAATTATTTATTATATTTTGATACTCTTCTTTACCTAAAAATAATTTATCCGGACTTAGTGAATAATATTTTTCAGTATTTTCCTTATCAGAATCAAATTCTATTCTTGTTTTATATTGAGCAATTAAGGTTTCTTCAAAATCATTTATTATTTCAAAAACACTATTATCCAAAATAATAGTTGGATCATTACAATAATCAATAATGGTAGATTTACTATTATAAAAAAATGGTAACCAACTTTCTATTCCAGGATAAGTTACTTTATTTGATACGCTTTCATATAATTTTGAGTTCTTGCTTTCAGAACCAAATTCTAGATTGAAATTACTTCTAAAATTATTAACTAATTCATTATTTAAAATAATTTCATCGCAAGGATAAATATAAATATCATCTATATCTTGATCATGAGAAAGCTGAGTTGTGGCATCAAAAGTTCTTATTAAGTCTAGTTTATTGCCAAAAAAATCTAATCTTACTGGAGATGAATAATTAAAAGGATAAAAATCAACAATACCGCCTCTTATCGCAAACTCCCCTACTTCACGAACATATGATGCATTATTATAACCATATTCAATAAGAAAAGATTTGATTTCTGTTAAGTCATATTCGTTTCCTATTTTTAAATTAATATTTTTATAATAATTTGATTTTTTTTCTGCAATAAATTGTGAAGATGCTTTTGCTGTAGTTAATATAATTCTATTTTCTTGAGAAAATTTTAATTCTATTAAAGTTTTTACTCTTTCAGAGGTAATATTTTTATTAGGAGATATTCTGTCGTAAGTATTAGTGTCATATTCTGGAAAAAAATATACATTTTTTATTTCAAGAAAATTTAGTAAATCTTTAATTTGATTATATTTTTTTTTATTCTCACAAATAAATAAAATATCTTTTTTAATATACTCGGATATTTTTGAAATAATTAATGCTTCAGACCCATGAGGAATATTTCCTAGAGCATTACCTTTATTTGTTTTTTCTCTGTCTATAGAAAATTTTTTTATGAAATCATTTAACAGCATAAATGTTTTATTTTGATATTTCTTTTACGAGATCAAGAAATTTTTCAGGAATATTAATATCTTCTGATGTAAACCATTTATAAAGATCAGGATCTGGTACCTCAAGAAGCTCTTCAAATAACTTTAAATTATCTATATCCATAGACTCTAAATTTTTCTTAGCAAAATTACCAAGAATTATATCCATCTCTTTTGTTCCTCGATGAGATGCTTTAAATAATAATTTTTTCAAATAAATTTCCATTTTTCATTTATACTAGTAATTTAAACTATGAATTCAGAGTCTCTATATCAGTTATTTCGCCCATTAGATACCCTTAAAGGAATAGGACCAAAACTTAAATCACGTTTAAAATATTTGGTTGGAAATTATGTTATTGATCTAATTTGGCATCTTCCAAATGGATTCATAGATAGATCCTATAGGCCAAATATAAATGACGCAGAGGTTGGCAGAGTGGCCTCAATACAATGTAAGGTAATAAAACATACTCCATCATTTAGAAGAAATATTCCATATAGAGTAATGTGCGAAGATAGCACCGGTAAATTAAATTTAGTTTGGTTTAATTCTCGAAAGGATTATCTAGAAAAATTACTTCCTTTAAATAAAGAAATTATAATTAGTGGAAAAATTGATTTTTACAAAGAAACGAAACAAATTTCTCACCCTGAATATATAGTTAGTGCAGAAGAAACAGATACAATACCTAATATTGAAGCTACATATTCTCTTACACAAGGATTAACAAATAAAGTTGTTAGAGGAAATATAGAAAGAATTTTAAAAAATATGCCTAATATCAATGAATGGCATAATACTACATTACTGAAGGATATGAATTGGCCATCCTTTAACCAAGCTATTTTTGATGCTCATAATCCAAATAATGAAAAAGATCTTACATCTCAAAACTTATCAAAACAGAGAATTATTTATGATGAGCTTTTAGCGCATCAAATCTCAATGCAATTAATTTCTAAAGAATTAAATTATCAAAAAGGATTTCCTATAAAAAGAAATGAAACACAAATAAAAAGTTTTATTGAGTCATTGCCATTTAATCTTACAAACTCACAAAAAAAATGTATTGAAGAGATATCTCTCGATATGGAGAAGCCATTTAGAATGTTAAGATTGCTTCAAGGTGATGTTGGTTCAGGTAAAACATTAGTTGCTCTTGTAAGTATTTTGATAGCAGTAAACTTCAAAAAACAAGCAGCATTAATGGTGCCAACAGAAATATTAGCAAATCAGCATTATGAATCCTTTAAGCAATTGTTATCTGAAAATTATAAAATTGATGTACTAACTGGTAAAACATCTCAAAAAGAAAAAGAAAAAATATATAAAAATATCGAAACCGGTAATACCGATATCATAATTGGAACTCATTCATTATTTCAAGAAAAAGTAAAATTTCTTGATCTTGGTTTTGTTGCAATTGATGAGCAACATAAATTTGGAGTTCATCAAAGACTTTTATTAACCTCAAAAAATAATAAATTACCCCCACATGTATTGCTAATGACTGCAACTCCAATCCCAAGAACTCTTGAATTAACAACATATGGATCAATGTCAGTTTCAAAAATTACTGAAAAGCCGGAGGGGAGACAGAATATTAAAACTGCAGCCAAACCATTAATAAAACTAAATGAAACAATGATATCTTTAGAAAAAACTATCAATGAAAATAAAAAGATATACTGGGTATGCCCTCTTATAGAAGAATCTGAAAAGATAGATTTAGCTGCTGCAGAAGATAGGTATAAAGCTTTAAAAAAACATTATCCAAATAATGTTCTTCTTATCCATGGAAAAATGAAGGCTGAAGAAAGAGAAAAAATAATGGATGAATTTAAGTATGGAGATACAAAAATTCTTGTTTCCACAACTGTTATTGAAGTTGGAATTGATATACCGCAAGCAACAGTTATGATAATTGAACA
>CACLNZ010000034.1 GCA_902608415.1 uncultured PS1 clade bacterium | reverse complement strand
AACTCCCTAATTGTTTTCATCTGCTTATAGGCTTGTTCAAGTTCTTCTCTGGGTAATTGCATTATATCCTCCTCATATATATGGATGCACAAATAGGATTAAAAGTTTTAATCATAATATTCAATAAAAATTTTATTAAGATATTAAATAAATTTTTTTATTAATCAACCTGTCTCTTTTATAACCCACGAGATGGATTGTTTAATAAGTTTTCTAAAATTTTCATTCTTATATGATGATGGTCCATCACCAAATTGTAAATAGGCTATCGAACTATTTTCATATTTTTTTGTCCAACCTACAATATTACTCCCTTTTTCATGAGACCAATCTCTATTCGAGAACATTTCACCTTCAAGAGCTCTAGCGGCTGAATAAAAGTTTTTATCAGTAAATTCATAGTTACTTCTTAAAATTGGATTAATATCGTCTTCAAAAATTTCTGCTAAATACAGTTCATCAGTTATTTGAAAATCCTCAACTCCATTTGTAATTGGATGAATTCCGTCCTTCATAACTTTATATTTAACATCATGACGATATCCAGAGTCAGGTTTTTTTACTCCTCTAACCATTTCTTCTTGATATAAAAATCTTCCACCAATAATATTTCCATATTCTTCCCAAGCTGGCCAACCTGCAATTGCATGATGAATAAATACACATCCTATTCCTTTTTTTAAATGATTAATAAAGCTCATTTTAAACTCATCATTTGGTTCAAAAAATGTTGCTTTTGGAGGTGCGGTATCTAAATTAATTCCAGGCATATCATAAAAAACTATTGCTTTATAATTTTGCAAGGAATCTGAGGTAATAAATTTTTGAGCTGCCGGATGTTCAATATGAGACCAAGCATAACCTGTTGAATCAATCATTTCAAAAAAAGGATCGCGTTCAAAAGGGTGGCCGCGTGTTAAAACAAGAATATTATCTATTTCGTTTTCTAGAAATGTTCTATTACTCATTTCAATTTCACTGATATCAGAGCTATTATCATTCATGATATAATTATAGAAGATTAACTTTTTCTTTTGGTCAATCTATAAATTATTTATATGTATTAAAAATTATTTATATGTACTAAAAAAACAGATATTTGATTTTGCTGGACACATAGAGTTATGGCATAATATATATAATACATCTAATTTATTAGGAGAATGCAATGGCGTTAATAAGGTATGCTCAACCAGGCTTACATGGTGACAAAGAGCCAGAACCAAATCTATCTTATGAATATATTCCAAAAGAAAGATACACTTCTAAAGAGTTTATGAAATTAGAATGGGACCATATATGGACAAAAATATGGCTTAGAGGAGGTTTATCCCAAGATCTCAAAGAGCCTAACGATTATATTACTACTGAGCTTGGTAATTTTTCTATTCTAATCACACGTGGCGAGGATATGAAAGCAAGAGCCTTTTATAATGTTTGTAAGCATAGAGGCAATACACTTGCCCAAGAAAAAATGGGTAAAATAGATAAAACATTTAAATGTTCTTATCATAGGTGGCAATACGATGCTGCTGGACAGCTAGTTGACGCCCCTGATCCACATACTTTTCCTCAAGGAGTTTGTGATCCTTCATTACACTTGACCGAACTTCCATGTGAAGAATGGAACGGTTGGGTTATGTATTCTTTAAACCAGGATGTTAGACCTTTGGATGAATGGCTTGGCCCTGTTAAAGGTCATCTTGAGGCTTATAATTTTGATAAGATGGATCTAGTTATGGATATGACCGTTGAATGGAACTGTAATTGGAAAGCTTCTGTCGATGCTTTTAATGAAACTTATCATGTGTGGGGCACTCATCCACAATTAATGGATTGGTTAGATGATCAAAATGTACAAATTGATCTTTATGATATTCATAATAGATATCTAGTTCCTTTTGGGGTGCCAAGTCCAAGACCTCATGTTGAACAAGAGGCAATAGGTCCTAATCTTGAGGTTTATATGGAACAGAATGGTGTAGACCCTAAAGATTTTAAAGGAAATGCTCAAGAAGCTAGAAGAGCTATTCAATTAGCCCAAAGAGAACGAGCTGATGAAATCGGTTGGGATTTTTCAAATTTAAATGATGATCAATTATCGGATGATTATCATTATTGCGTTTTTCCTAATGTTACTTTGAACACTCATGCAACGAATTACATGATGTTTACTCAAAGACCTCATGCGGAAGATCCAAATAAATGTCTTTATGATTTACAAATGTTTTCTCTTCCTACAGACACAAATAATAAAAGAACGAAACAAGCTACAGAAGCCTCTGAAGCAGATGGATCTGGTCGTCCAGAACATACTTATATTAAAGATGGCGAGGAGCATAGTCTTGGTGAGGTTCTTGATCAAGATGCGCATAATCTGCCTTTCGTTCAAAAGGGTATGAATAGTCCAGCATATAGAGGGTTATGGTGTGGTGAACAGGAAAGAAGAATTATTCATTTTCATCAGGTAGTTGATAGATTAATTATGGAAGGTGGCGGACAAGTCCCTAACTATAAAGAATAATCATTTAATTTTTTTGGTAAAGTTATGAGCGAACAAGATTCCTATGTGATTGTCTGTGATTCAACTAATGTCGAAATTGGTTCAGAAGCAGTCTTTGAAGTAAATGATAGAGAAGTTTTAGTTGTTCGTTCTAATGAAGGGGAATTATTTGCAGTTGAAGATAATTGTCCGCATGCAAATGAATGTATTTCTGGAGGAAGATTTAGAAATGGGTTTTATGCATGCCCTCATCACGGAGCAAGATTTGAGTTATCAACAGGAAAATCGATGACAAATCTATCCACAAAGCCTTTAATATGCTTTGATGTTAGGGAAGTAGATGGAAAAATCGAGGCTTTAGTGCCTAAAAAAGAAAAAAAGAAATTTATTCCTGGAGGAGCACCTCCAGGATTTGGACCAATGTAATTTTAAAAAGGAGGAAGTTATGGATTTAGGTTTAAAAGGAAAGAAAGCAATTATTACAGGCGGAAGTAAAGGTATAGGCTTAGCCTCTGCCCACGCATTAGCTGATGAAGGAGCTGATGTTGCAATTTGCTCTCGAAATATTGATGATGTGAATTCAGCTTTAGATGCATTAAAAGGTAAAGGTGTTAATGCTATCGGTGGAGCTGTTGATGTAGCTGATGGTGATGCATTAAAAACATGGATAGCTTCAGCTATAGGTGACTTAGGTGGTTTAGATATCCTTGTTCCGCAAGTAAGTGCTGGTGGAGGTAACCCAAGTGAAGATGGTTGGGCTGCTAATTTCCAAACAGATATTATGGGAACAGTTAGATCTGTAGAAGCTTCATTAGAAGCTTTAAGAGAATCAAATGGTTCAATTGTAATAATTTCTACTACAACAGCTATTGAGCAAGGACCAGGAAGTGGACCTTATGGAGCAGTTAAAGCAGGATTATTGAATTATTCAAATCATATTGCTCAAACTGAAGGGCCAAACGGAGTTAGATCAAATGTAATATGCCCTGGCCCTATTTATATTGAAGGTGGTCCATGGAATTACATTAAAGATAATATGGAAGATTTCTATAACGCAACGTTAAAAGGAATTCCTCTAGGTAAGTATGGTTCCGGAGAAGATATTGCTAAAACTGTAGCTTTTTTAGCAAGTCCTGCTAGCGGTCATACCACTGGTACAAATGTTGTCATTGATGGCGGATTTACTAAAGGCGTACAATTTTAATATAAAATCTGCTCAATAATTACTGGGGATAATAAATAATGACAGATGACATTAAAAAAAGATTAGATGTAGTTCTTATAGCGGGCGGAAAATATCATGATATTGACTTTGCCCGTTTAGAGCTTCTAAAGCTTCTTGCTGAAGATGATAGAATCCGTACAAGAGTATATGAGGATTACTCTAATCTGCATGCGATTTCTAATGCTGATTTTCTGATAACATATACATGTGATGTTAGACCAACTCTTGAGCAACAAAAAGTATTAAGGGATTTTGTTGCAAATGGTAAGAGATGGTTAGCATTGCACGGAACAAATTCTATACTTCAGTTTCTTTCAGATGGTAGAGTTGATTGTCCAAGGGTTGCACCAATATTTATGGAAACCTTAGGTTCGCAGTTTTTATCTCATCCACCAATAGAACCATATACAGTTACTGTTGCAGATGGTGACCATCATCTCGTTGAGGGCGTCGAACCTTTTCAAACTAATGATGAGTTATATTTAATGGAAACACACGGGGAATTACATGTCTTATTAGAGACAGAATTTGAAGGTAATACCCCTGGTTTTGTTGAAGAAAATTGGGAAAAAACTAAAGTTCCGGTTTTCTATTTACATCCTGTAGAGAAAGGTGAAGTTTTATACTTAACCTTAGGCCATTGTCGTGGACATTACGATATGATTGATCTACCTGAACCTATGGCATATTACCCTGAAGTTGAAAGATGTGCATGGGATCTTCCAGTTTTTTATGATTTACTCAGAAGAGGGATTGATTGGGCAAAAGAGCTCTCCCTAAAAGATTAATATGTCTAAGAAAATTGCTCTGATTACAGGAGTTGGACCTGGTACAGGTTCATCTTTAGCTCGCCGTTTCTCTGCTGGCGGTTATAAGGTAGCTATGATTGCTCGTGATGAAGAAAGACTAAAATCACTTGAGGATGAATTAGAAGGTAGCAAAGGTTATTCTTGTGAGCTTAGGAATCCAGAATATCTTAATAATACTATTGATAATATTATAAAAGATTTTGGTCATCCTGATGTCTTTATTCATAATGCTGTTAGAGGAACTAGAGGTAATTTTTTGGAATTTACCTCTGAAGAATTACAATCAAATTTTGATATAAATGTTTTAGCTCTCCACAGGATAGCTCAAAAAGTTGCTCCCGAAATGATAAA
>CACLNZ010000033.1 GCA_902608415.1 uncultured PS1 clade bacterium | reverse complement strand
CTGCAACCAGTAATTTTAATGTGCTTATTATCTTTTGTAATGATGCTATGGATGTATGCTACAAGAATTCCTGCATCAAGAGATATTGAAAAAGCAGGCATGAGCCTTCAAGATTTGTCACATCCATCAAAACTAGGCGGTGTATTTCCTAGTAAAGTTGAAAGAGTTGCTGATAACTATAATCATCTTTTTGAGCAACCTACTGTCTTCTATGCACTAGTATTTATTATTTGGGGGTTAAATGAGACTGACACTTTATTTCTTACATGTGCCTGGTTATATTTTTTTATAAGATTAATACATTCAATTTTTCAATCTACTTTGAATCTAGTTTGGATAAGGTTTGGTTTATTTATGCTTAGTTGGGTTATATTAGCATTGATGATTTTTAGACTTAGTTATAAAGTTTTTATATAATTTATAAAGGTGAACTCATGAGCGAATTAGAAAAAAGAATTGGGAATGTAGAGGCCATACAAGATATCAATCAGTGTCTTACAAGATATTGTAGAGCATTAGATTGGGGTGATGAAGATCTTTTAAAATCATGCTTTTTAGAAAATGGGCATATTGATTATGGTTTTTATGTTGGTGATGCTAAAGGATTTATACCTGTAGTTATGGAGGTAGAAAGAAATAGTCATACTTGGCATAACATTAGTAATGTAGCAATTGAGTTAAAAAGCAATAAAGCTGAAGTTGAAAGTTATGGATTTACTGCTGGTGGTGAAGTTATTGACAACCAAATTAAAGATATAACAATTTATCTTGGAAGATATCATGATGAATTTACTAATACTGATAAGGGCTGGAAAATAAGCAGGCGTCTCTATATTATGGATGCAACTTTTCCTGTAACGAGTGGTGAGGTTATGGAATCAATAAAAGGATTGGCTTTGGGGGTTGCTTTAAGAGCTGATAGCGACAAATATAGGAAATTATATCAATAAACGAGGTGAAATAAATGTCTACACTACTTGCACATATAAAGATTGTTGAAGGTAATGAAGAAAAATTTGAGAATATTTCAAGAGAATTGTATGAAAAAACACATGCGAACGAAGATTCTGTAATACATTATGAATATTGGAGAGGGAGAGAAAAAGGTTCTTATTATACTTTGCTTGCTTATCCATCTTATTTAGATTTTTTAATAACACATCAGATTAGTGAGCATCATGAAGCTGCTGCAGGAAATTATGGAGATATAATCGCAGATTTAGATCTTGAATGGCTTGACCCAGTTGATGGTGCTTCTAAACTTAACCCAACAGAAGCTCAAAATGTTCCTGAAGATGCAACAGCATTAGCAAAAGAATATGATAAAGATCATTCAGTTGTTATGCAGGATTGGTGGCTAGCCCTTAGAAATGCTTAATAGAATAATTTTTAGTTAATATTATGATATCAAAAATAATTATTTCAATAATTTATTCTGTATTTTTTATGCTCAATTTATCTGCTGCGCCAAGCACTGATAATGATAGTTCATCAATATTGTTAGGTGGAGGCAATGAGTCAAAATATGCAGAAATTTTTAATAATAATTGTGTAAGTTGTCATAGCGGTGGTGTTCCTAGGGCCCCTCATTTAACAACATTTCAGGTTATGTCTGCAGATTATATATTGAGCACTTTAAATGGAGTAATGTCAGCACAAGCAGAGGGACTAAGCAGTGAAGAAAAGATAGGTATATCAGAATACATTACAGGAGGAAAAGTCTCCACTAGTTTACCTGAACCAAATTTTTGTAAATCAAACAATGAACCTATAGTATTGGTTGAAGAAAATTCTTATAAAGAATGGGGTTATGATAAAGAAAATTCTAGATATACAAAATCTAATCTAAACTCTCAAAATGCTAAAAAGTTAAAATTAAAATGGGTTTTTGCTTATCCTGCCGCTTCTAGAGCTCGTTCACAACCCTCAATTTCTGGTAACACAATTTTTGTTGGCGGCCAAAATTTATATTTATATGCATTAGACCGACAAACAGGTTGTGTAAGATGGAGAACAAAAGTAGATGGAGAAATTCGCTCTGCTCCTGCAATATATTTTTCTGAAAAAGGTAATTTTTTGTTTGCCGGGGATTATGAAGGTAATGTCTATAAAATTAATCCATATAATGGTGAAAAAATATGGGTAAAATCCCTTCGTTATCACCCTAGAGTTATTCTTACTGGTTCATTAAGAGTAGATAACGATATTATCTATGTACCATTATCATCTAGAGAGTGGGCAGATGGAGCAGATCCTGAATATCAGTGCTGCTCATTTAGAGGTGGAATAATGGCTTTAGATGTCGCTGGTGGGAATGAATTGTGGACATCATACTCAATACCTTTACCCCCTAAAGGTACTGGAAAATTTAATAACATGGGAGTAGAAATTCTAGCACCATCGGGTGTTCCTGTTTGGAATTCACCAACATTTGATACAGTTAAAAACCTTATTTATTATGGAACAGGTGAAGCATATTCCTCTCCTGCTGCTGAAACTAGTGACTCTGTGATTGCTATAAACAAACTTAATGGAGATATTGAATGGGTTTATCAAGCGGAAAGTGGTGATGCTTGGAATATGGGTTGTTTTGTTGAAGCAGATGCAAATTGCCCTGAGCAAGATGGACCAGATTGGGACTTTGGCGCTTCAGTTGTGCTGGCAAATATAGATGGTAAAAGCGTTTTATTTGCAGGTAGAAAATCAGGACATGTCTATGGTCTTGACCCTGATAATAAAGGTAAACCATTATGGATTAAAAGAATTGGAAAAGGTGGATTTGCAGGCGGAGTTCATTGGGGAATGGCAACTGATAATAAAAGTATTTTTGCAGCTGTTGCAGATACAAATTTTATCAATAAATTTCCTGGTCCTGCAACACCTGGAATATATTCACTCGATGGAATATCTGGGGAAATCAACTGGAGATTTACTCCAATTGATAGATGCCCAGAAAATACAAAACCAGCATGTGATATTGGAATTTCTGCTGCACTTACTGCAACAAATGACTTGGTAATTGGTGGTGGTTTTGATGGATGGTTATATGTTTTAAATAAAAATACTGGTGAATTAATTTGGGAGTTCAATACTGCAATTGATTTTAGTTCATTTACCAATGTACCTTCAAATGGAGGCTCTATAGAGTCTGATGGACCAGTTATTATAGATAATAATATATTTATTAATTCTGGATATCAATATGGTGGTAGGCTTGGTGGCAATGTTTTATTAAATTTTGAGATTTCAGAATAAATAATCCAGTTTATTAGTTTTTTTTATAAACTAGGCATGTCCCTTTAAAAGTAAGTAAATCGAGTTCATCTTTTCTTTTGAGCCCATGATCAAAAATTACTACACCTCTCTCATTAGATGATGTATCGCTTTTCGATAAACATCTTGACCATACATATACTTCATCTTCAGGTCTTAATGGATTCTGCCACCTAACATTTTCCCAACCTATTCCACACACAAATTTAATATCACCATTTGCGTCATGATCAAGCAATCTCCAGATTGCAGCAACATGAATTCCGCTCGCTATTAAACCCTTGAAACTGGATTCTTTAGATGCTTCTGGATCTGAATGAAACCATTGAGGATCATATTTTACAGCAAAATCAATTATTTCTTTTTCAGTTATGATTAGTGATTTTGACTTTCTTTCTTCACCAACATCGATATCTTCATAATATCTCCAATCCATAGAGCTGCTTATCATATATCTAGTTCACCTTGTGTAATTGAAGGCCAAAATTTATCTGCACCATTAGAAATCGCTTTTTCTCCAAGAACTTTAGACCATTCACTGCCCGAACCATACTCTGCTCTCCAAGCCCATAACCTTCTTGTTGCAAAATGAAGTCCGTGCTCATAAGTGAAACCAATTGCACCATGCACCTGATGTGCGATGCCAGCGCCGACTGATACAGCGTCATCAATTCTACTTTTTGCAACCGCAATAGCAAAATCCGGATTACCTTTATCCATCGAAGAACATGCATAATCCGCTGCCACAGATGAAGCAGCAACATGTGTAGATAAAACTGCAAGGTCTTGCTGTATTGCTTGGAATTTCCCTATTGGCCTACCAAATTGAATTCTCTCATTTGCATATCTAACGGACTGGGTCAATATAGACTCAAGGGCTCCTGCCATCTGATTTGATCGCATTAAAGCCCCTAACTTTTTTACTAAATTTGAGTCGCAATCAACTTTAGAATTCTCAATAAGTGAAGCTTTGTCTAATTCAATATGTCCTCTATTTTCTAAAGCAATATTATTACTGTCTTTTAAGTCATTTTTATCAATCTTAATTAATCCAACTTTTAAATCACTACCATCTTTATATAAAACCACACCATGAGTTGAGTTAGAGGCAAAAGGCGTTCTTGGTGAGCTCCCTGATAATAGATCTTTTTCAGCTACAAAAGCTCCATTAAGTATTGTTAAAATTGAATCTTGAGGTTGTGAAATTCCTGCCAGACTTAAAATATATGAAGCAACAATATTTTCTGCTAGAGGAATAGGCGCTTGATATCTACCTGAAGCTTTGAAAAGAATACCAGCATTCATCCAGTTGCCGCCAACTCCTCCTAATTCTTCAGGAACTAATATTAGATTCAAACCATTAGCAATTACTTCAGACCATAATTCGTCAGGCCATGTACCTTTTTCAGCGTCAATTATACAATTTTTTGTAACATGATCGTTAAAAAGTTTTTCAGCTGTATCAGACAATAATTGCGATGTCTCATCAGTCATTATCTTAAACCTAACCCCCTTGCAATAATGCCTCTTAAAATTTCTCTTGTTCCGCCTCTAAGAGAGAAAGAAGGAGAAATCTGAGTTAATATGGCGAGATATTTTTGAAAATCATTACCCTGATTATCTGGTTCTAAATCCATTAGCCTATGAGCTATATTAGGCAAGTCCTGCTCGAAAACAGCCCCAAGATCTTTAACTACGGAAGCTTCTAATGCAGGATTCTCGCCGTCATTAAGCATACCTGCAACAGAAACTGACATTTGTCTTAAGGTAGTCAGATGCGCCA
>CACLNZ010000032.1 GCA_902608415.1 uncultured PS1 clade bacterium | reverse complement strand
TGATAAAAACTTTATTCCTGATATTATGAGATTTTTAGATAATGTAATGCAAGACTTTATAGACAATGCTCCAGAAACAATGAAAACAGCAGCATATTCAGCAATGAGAGAAAGATCCGTAGGTCTTGGTGTTATGGGACTCCATTCATTCTTTCAAGAAAATAATATTCCTTGGGAAGGGGTAACCGCCAAATCGTGGAATAAAAAAATATTCAATCATATTAAGGATGCAGTTGATAAAAGTTCAAAAGATTTAGCCGAAATTAAAGGTGCTTGTCCTGATGCTGAAGAGTATGGAATTAAAGAAAGATTTTCTAATAAAACAGCAGTAGCTCCTACTGCATCGATATCTATTATATGTGGTGGAACAAGTCCAGGAATTGAACCGATAGCCGCTAATGTTTTTTCACATAAAACACTTTCTGGTACTTTTACAGTTAGAAATTCACATTTAAAAAGGCTATTAGCCGAAAAAAATCAAGATACAGATAATGTTTGGATATCAATTCTAAATAATAGAGGTTCGGTTCAGCATCTTGACTTTCTTACAGATCATGAAAAAGATGTTTTCAAAACAGCTATTGAAATTGATCAAAGATGGTTAATTGACCTTGCAGCAGATAGAACAGAAATGATAGATCAGGCGCAATCTTTAAATGTTTTTGTTCCTGCTGATAGTAATAAAAAATATATTCATGATATTCACTACAGCGCTTGGAAAAAAGGTGTAAAAAGTTTATATTATTGTAGATCACAATCAATTCAGAGAGCAGAGACTGGATCTTCCGACGAAGTCCAAAATGAGGAAGAAAAAAAGGAAACTGTTCAAATTAAGGAAGATACAAAAAAGAAGAAAACTCTTGATGAAATGGTTGCAGAATCAGGTAATAACGATGATGATTATGATGAATGTCTATCCTGTCAGTGAGTAAGAAATGTCCCTTTTAAAAGAAAGATTAGTATATAAACCGTTCAAATATCCATGGGCTTATGAAGCATGGCATACTCAGCAACAAATCCACTGGTTACCTGAAGAGGTGCCTCTTGCAGAAGATGTTAAAGATTGGGAAAAAAATCTATCTGAAGCCGAAAAGAATCTTCTCACACAAATTTTCAGATTTTTTGTACAAGCAGATGTTGAAGTAAATAATTGCTATATGAAACATTACTCTCAAGTATTTAAACCAACAGAAGTTCAAATGATGATGGCAGCTTTCTCAAGTACAGAAACAATACATATAGCTGCATATAGTCATCTACTTGATACTATTGGAATGGCTGAAATAGAATATAGCGCTTTTCTTGAATATAAAGAAATGAAAGATAAGTTTGATTTTATGAGAAAGTGGGGCGTTGAAACAAAAGAAAATATTGCTAAAACTCTTGCCGTATTTGGAGCTTTTACTGAGGGCGTTCAATTGTTTGCATCATTTGCAGTCTTATTAAATTTTCCAAGATTTAATAAAATGAAAGGAATGGGACAAATAGTTACCTGGTCTGTAAGAGATGAAACTTTACACACTGAATCTGCAATCAAACTATTTAGAACTTTTGTTTCTGAAAATCCAGAAGTTTTAACCCCTCAATTAGAGAAAGATATATACCAAGCTTGTGAAACTGTAATTAGTCACGAAGATGCATTTATTAATCTTGCTTTTGAACTTGGTGGTGTAAAGGGTTTAGAAGCTAATCAAGTTAAAGATTATATAAGATTTATTGCTGATCTTAGGTTAACTCAATTAGGAATGGAAAAACTTTTCAATATAAAAGAACACCCCTTGCCTTGGATGGTTGAAATGCTTGGTGGTGTAGAGCACACAAACTTTTTTGAAGGTAGGGCTACAGAATATTCAAGAGCATCAACTAAAGGTAGTTGGGATGAAACATTTAAAGATGCTTTTGGAACATAAGTTCTAAATTCTTAATGACTCCTTTTTCCATCAAAAACACAAATAAAGTATAATTTTTCTTCATCATCTGTATTATCAACTCTGTGATGAACATCATCTTTAATTAAAACTATATCTCCAGACGAAACATCAAATTCAGTAACTTTTCCATTGGGGTAGGTCAATGTCATAGAGCCCTTACCTCTTATGAAGGTATAGACTTCCTCTTGACCAGCATGTTTATGCCCACTGGTAGAGTGACCAGGATTAAGATCAGTGCTGCTCAATACTAAACCTTTTAATGTTGTATTATCGACAACTTTATAACGTTCATCTTCTTTGGCCACTTCGCCACCGACATTATAATTTCCAGATAATTTCAATATATTTACCTTTATGAATTATTACAGTTTAACAAGTGTCTTGCCTATATTATCGCCGTTAAACATCCTCTTATATGACACTAATACATTCTCTAAACCATTTGTGACATCTGCTTTAAATTTTAATGAACCTTCTAAATACCAATCATGCATAATCTTCTCAATCTTAGGTCCGTCCTCTAAAAAATCTGGGCAGAAGAAACCAGTGATAGAAGCTCTTTTCATCAAAATTTGATCAAAATTATCCGGTCCAGGAAGCCTTGAACCTTTTTCATTATATTGTGCTAATAATCCAGATAACGGAATACGTGCATATAAAGCAAGATTTTGAAGAACCGTATTTAAAATATCACCAGCAACATTATCAAAATAAATATCAACACCCTCCGGACATAAATCTTTTAAAGATTTATCGAGATCATCAATTTTATAATTTATTGCGTGATTAAAACCTAGATCATTAACTAGCCAGTCACATTTTTCTTTGCTTCCCGCAAGCCCTATAACCTTACACCCTGCTTTTTTAGCAATTTGCCCAGCCAATGAACCCGTTGCTCCAGCGGCTGCGGATACAAGAAAAATTTCACCCTCTTTTGGTTTTCCAACTTCCATAACCCCAACATATGCTGTCCATCCATTTAAACCTAAAACTGATAAATAGGCTGCTTCATCTTCTAAGCCTGCCTCAAGTTTCAAAAAGCTATCGGTTTCAACAATTGCATAATCTGCCCATTCACCAAATCCACGAACTAAATCACCTTTAGAAAAATTAGGATTATCTGACTCAACTACTTCTGCAAGACATACCCCTACCATGCTTGAACCAAGATCAATTGGAGGCTGATAACTATCTTGCCTATCGCTCATCCACATTCTAGTTCCAGCATCCATAGAAATTATTTTCGTTTTAATTAACATTTTATTATTACTAGGAGATTCAAGATCCTCCTCAACCAAGGCTAAAGCTTCCTCAAAATTCAAACCTTCTGGTCTATCCATTAATTTCCATACTTTTCTTTTCATTGTTTAACTCATAATTTATTGTGGTTAAGATTATTACATAAATGGGATTTTTAAAATAATTAAATAAAAAAGCCGCTTAGAAATAAGCGGCTTTATTAATAAGATTAATAATTATTTTTAAGCCTTATCTAGAGCCTGAGTTAAATCAGACTTAATATCATCAATATGTTCAATACCTACAGATAACCTTACATAACCGGGCGTAACACCAGCAGCTAGTTGTTCTTCCTCGGTTAGTTGACTATGTGTAGTGCTAGCTGGATGTATTGCGAGACTTCTTGTATCACCAATATTTGCAACATGATAAAGTAATTCTAGAGAATTAATAAACTTCTTACCTGATTCAACACCTCCTGCTAATTCAAAACCAACAAGACCACCGTAGCCTCCTGATAGATTCTCATCAGCTCTTTTCTTATAATCACCTTCCATCAATCCAGGGTAAATTACATTAGTAACCTTATCGTGTGAATTTAAGAAATTTGCAATCTCATTTGCATTTTTACAATGCTCTCTAATTCTTAAAGGAAGAGTTTCTAATCCCTGTATAAATTGGAATGCATTGAAAGGGCTCATTGCTCCGCCCATATCTCTTAACAAAGTTGTCCTGGCTTTAAGAATAAAAGCTAATGGCGTTAAAGGGTCTGGAAGTTGAGAAAAAACTGCTCCATGATAAGATGGATCTGGTGTATTCAAAGCAGGCTGTCTATCGCCAGCACCAGCCCAATCAAAACCACCAGCATCAACTATTATTCCACCAATAGATGTTCCGTGACCACCAATATATTTCGTAGTCGAATGAACAATAATTGCAGCACCATGATCAAATGGCCTACAAATGATTGGGGCTGCGGTATTATCAACGATTAAAGGAATACCTTGTTTTCTGCCAATATCAGCCACTTCTTTTATAGGAAAGACTTGTAATTTTGGGTTTGGTAAAGTTTCAGCAAAATATGCTCTCGTCTTATCATCAGTTGCATTTGCAAAATTATTGGGATCTTTAGGATCTACAAAACGTACCTCTATGCCAATATCTTTAAAAGTATTACTGAATTGATTCCATGTACCACCATATAAATCTGTTGATGAAACAATGTTATCACCTGCTCTTGTAATATTTTGAATGGCATATGCCGTTGCAGTTTGTCCAGATGAAACGGCTAAAGCTGCTGCTCCACCCTCTAAAGCAGCAATTCTTTGTTCGAGTATATCGCATGTAGGATTCATTATTCTTGAATAAATATTTCCTAACTCAGATAGCGCAAATAAATTCGCCGCGTGCTCAGTATTATCAAATTGATAGCTTGTTGTTTGGTGAATTGGAACAGCTACAGAATTGGTAGTTGCATCTGACCTCCAACCAGCATGTAAAGCTATAGTTTCTGGATTTTTTAATTTATCACTCATTTTTACCTCCTTTATCTGGGAGACAAAAAAACCCGGTATCTACCGGGTCTCTCCCAGTCTTTTTTAGCGATTTCTTTTATGTGGCCGCAAGCCGACTGACTCAAATCACCACATTCCGTAAATTACGGATAGTAAAACTTACATCCGTAGGTTTTTATTGTCTAGCTTTTTTTATTTAAGCTATTTATTGCTGCATAAACTAATGTTTGGGCTTGAGGACGGAGAGGATATCTTCCAGAAGGAATTAACTGAGTAAGCAGTATAGAAAATAATTCCTCTTTTGGATCAATCCAAAAAAAGGTGCTTGCCATTCCACCCCATGAAAAACTTCCTAAACTAGCTGGAATACCTGAGCGGACTTGATCAATTATGACTGAAAAACCTAAACCAAAACCTGCACCATCAAATCTTGTTTCAGAAAAACTACTATCACCCATGTCTTGAAGAGTATTGTTATTAGGAAGATGATTTTGGGTCATAAAGTTAACAGTTGTAGGACTTAAAATTCTATTTCCTTTAAAAATACCTTTATCCAAAAGC
>CACLNZ010000031.1 GCA_902608415.1 uncultured PS1 clade bacterium | reverse complement strand
CAAATTGAAGAAATAATTGTGACCGCTCAAAAAACTGAACAAAATCTTCAAGATGTTCCAATTGCTGTATCAGCTTTTGATAGCGATGCAATTGCTTTGAAACAACTTGATAATTTCATGGATGTTCAATTGGCAATGCCTAATGTTCATTTCGCAAGATCAAATTTCACAGGGGCTAATTTTGCTATCCGTGGTGTTCAGAATCTTCAAACAGGTGCATCAGGTTCAGCTAAAGTTGCACTTCATGTCGATCAAATTCCTTTTGGTGGATTAAGAATTGTTGAAGGTGAATTTTTTGATATAGAGAGAATTGAAGTTCTTCGTGGTCCTCAAGGAACTTTATATGGTTCAACAGCAACAGGTGGTGTTGTTAATATTAACTTTAAACAACCAGTTATGGGTGAAATAGAAGGATCAGGTGAAATTTCACTTGGCAACTATAATCATGAAGTTATGAAAATAGCACTTAATATTCCTATGGGTGATAATGTAGCATTAAGAGTTTCGGGAATGTCTCAAGAGAGAGATGGTTTCACAACTAATAATGTAACAGGTAATGATATTGATGGAAGAAATATGGATCAATTCCGTGCTATTTTAAAAGCTAATCTTAGTGAAGATACAAACTTAACACTTACTGCTTTTAGACTTGCTGAAGATAGCACAAGAGCTCGCGCAGGAAGAACAATGTGTCATGCAACTGAAACACCTAACTGGGGTTGTCATCCAAATAAGATTGGATATGACGGAGCTCCACTTGGCGCTTCAGGTCTAAATGGTATTACACTCGCGTTATCAGGTTTATTGGGTTTCTCACCACTTGATTATACAAAATCAAATGCTGTAGTTGGTGAAAGAACTGTTAATATGTGGCGTGATCCTACTTATGTTACTAAAGAAGAAGGCTTTTCATTAAAACTAGAAACAAAAATAAATGATGATTATTTAGTTGCTGTTAGAGCTGCTAAATATACTAACTTTGTTATGTCTCAACAGGATTACTCAAATTCAGGAACAGATACAAAATTAAGTCCATTTAACCCAGCATTCCCTGGTGGAGTTACACCATTATCAGATTTTACTCCTGATGCTGGCGGTATATTTGCCGGTGGTTATTATGGAGATGTAGATTTTCCTGCAGCATATGATACTTCCTATTTAGACTCAGAAGGTTATTATGCTGAAATTCAAATTGTATCAGATCTAGATGGACCATTTAATTTCCAAGCAGGTGCTAATTATGGCGAAGGAGAAGCTCACACAATTTATGATGTTTATTTTAATGGTGGTGATGTAGCTAGCTTATTCCCAGCCCTTCAAGGTATTAGGTTATGGCCTGGACATTTTAGAAATGAAAGTAAGCCAGCAAAAACAGAAACTATTGGCTTGTATGTTGATGGAACATATGACTTCAATGAAGATTGGAGTTTGTCTGTTGGTGTAAGACATAATGATGTTACAAAAACTGTTCTTGATAGATCCTTATTATTAAATTCAATTATTCTAGCCGGTGGAACAGCTCCTGGAGTTCCTGTTTTCGCAACAGTCCAAACAAGCGATCCAAATTTGTTTGGTATTCTTACAGGCCAAACTGGGCCTGCTCAAAATACATTAGCTGATTTTCCTGCTTTAGGTGAACAAAGAGCAACATACGGCTTACCTACTGAAATAACTGAAGAAGAAGTAACTGGACGATTTGTAGTAAATTGGACACCTGATCTTGAATTTACAGATGATACATTAGTATATTTTTCTGTTTCAAAAGGTTATGGACCAGGTATGTTTAACCCAATTGTTAATCCAGCTCAATATCCTGGCGTACCTACAGAATCAGATGGAGAAATGATTGATGCATTTGAACTTGGAACAAAGAATATATTACTTGATGGTACTTTGTTAGCCAACCTATCTGCTTTCCATTACGAATATGATGGAATGCAAACAACAAAAATTACTAATCGTACAGCTGTAAATGTAAATTTAGATGCTGAGATGACTGGTTTTGAAGTTGAGTTACAATGGAAAGTTCAATCAATTCCTGGTTTAACTGTTGAGTTTAATGGGTCAGTACTTGATACTAAATATGCTAGTGGAACAACGGATATTAATCCTACCAATAAGGGTAATAACGATCCTAGTCTATGGCAAATTAGATGTATTGATAGCTGGGGTACTATGGCTTTCCCAAGAATGGGTCTCTTAGGAGGAATAGTTGGTGGAGTTCTTAATGTTGATCCTGCAGCCGGTGCATTGGATATGATTGCAGCACCTAAAACACTATCTGTTGATGGCTTTACATCATCTGATCCTAGCGGGACTGTAAACCCACTTATTCAACTTGCTGGAGGTGCATTACCAACAATTGGTCATTGTGCTAATATTGACGGTAAACTTACCGCAGCTGGATTAATGGCTGAAGATGGAACACTTGGTATATCTAAACCAATCGATATCAGTGGTAATCCATTACCTTATTCACCTGAAGTGTCATATTCTGTTGCACTTCAATATGATACACTTATCAACCCAGGTGTAGTTGCTACTGCAAGAATTGATTATTACTGGCAAGATAATATGTGGTCTCGTCCTTACAAAGGTCCTAGAGATGGTATTGATGAGTATGATAATATCAATGCAAGTATAACTTTTGCATCAGTTGAAAATGGCTGGTATGTAAGAATTTGGGGTCAAAATCTTGCTGATGACTCTAATGTAATTGCACATTATCATACTGAAAATACTTCAGGTATGTTTAGAAATGAATTCCTTATGGATCCACAAACTGCTGGTATCACTCTTGGTCTTCAATTCTAAATAATAATAAAAATATGAAAGAAAAGCGGCGGTTTTTTAACTGCCGTTTTTTTTATTTAAATATCTATTGTATTAAATTTTCTTCCATGTATTCTGTATTTAGATAGTAAATTATATATATTGATAATATCAATAATATAATTGCCTAAATAATAAAAATAATAATTGCGGTAAAGCGTATATGTGGGGGACTTAATTAATGTTTAAAAAAAATTTATCTATAGCTATTGTAGCTATTTTTGTACCTATATTCTTTTTAGGTATTGTTAATTCACAAACACTCGAAAGAGGCGGAATAGAAGAAATTATTGTCACCGCACAAAAGACTGATGAAAACATACAAGATGTTCCTATAGCTATTTCTGCATTTAGTACGGAAAGTTTAGAATTACAACAAATCGAAACTTTTGGTGATCTTCAATTTAATGCCCCAAACATTACTTTCACAAAGAGTAATTTTACAGGCGCAAATATGACCATTCGTGGTGTTAATTCTGGTACGGTTGGCGCATCTGGAGATAGTGGCGTTGCATTCCATGTTAATTCTGTTCCTGTTCCAACAAGAGTTTTTGAAACAGAATATTACGATCTTGACTCAGTTGAAATATTAAGAGGACCTCAAGGAACTCTCTATGGTGCAAATTCTACAGGTGGTGTTGTAAATATGAAATTTGCAAAACCTACTGATCAATTTGAAGGTGCAGTTGATTTAGAAATTGCTGACTACAATCATAGAAGATTAAAAGGGGTAATCAATATACCTCTTGCTGATAGTGTATCTATGCGTATAGCAGGTCTAATGCTAGAAAGAGATGGCTTTACAGAAAATCAATTTCCTGGAAAAGAAGGTGAAGATATTGATGGAAGAGATATTACTTCTTGGCGAATGACTTTAGCTGCTGAATTAAGTGAAAACACTACAGCTACATTTACCTATTATAATTTTGAAGAAGATGACAACAGAGCGCGTATTGGTAAACAAATGTGTGCTGAAACAGAAACACCTGTTTATGGTTGTAACCCTTTTAAAATTCGTTATGGCCAACCTAAAGGTTCTTCAGATCTTTCTGGTGTATGGGGAGCAATTGCCGGATTAAATACTTGGAGTCCACTAGATTATGCTTCTGGTAATGCTAGCCGATCTCAAGATCTAAGAGAAACTTATCAAAATATTGATCCGGTTTATAAAGCTTCAGAAGATACATATATTTTAGAAGTTGAAACTGGTGCTATAGAAAATTTCATCGTAACGGCCCGTGCAGCTTATTCTGAAACAAGCGTTTTTTCTCAACAAGATTATTATAATACTGACGGAAGTCAAAAATATGCAAAATTAGGAGCTAATGCGGGAAATCCTTTACTTCCTCCAGGAAATACGGCTTTCCCAGACGGCATTGTTCCAGTTTCTGCTTATACAGAAAGTATGTGTGGTATTTTCTGTAATGCAATTTCAGGATATTATGATTATGCAATGGCTTATGATACATCTGCTGCAGAGGTTGAATTTAAGTTTGCAGAAATACAAGTAGCTTCTGATTTAGAAGGTCCTATTAATTTTTTAGCTGGATTTAACTTTACAGAATCTTCAGTTAGCTCAATCTATGATGTGTATTGGACAACTGCAGAAGCTGCAGCTTTGTCACCTTTATTAGGGCCAAGATTATATCCATCACATTATCGTAATGAAACAGATCCTTATGAGCTTGAAAGAAAAGGTTTATATACACAAATTTATTATGATGCTGCTGATGATTTAAGAATAACTATTGGCGCTCGTTGGAATGAATCAGAAAAATCAGTAAGAGATAGACAAAATCTTGTTAACTCAATTATTCTAGCTGGTGGCACTAGAGTTGGCGATCCTGTAACAGCTGCTGTTCAAACTAATGATCCTAATTTACTTCTTGTTTTAAGCGGTCAAGGATCTCCTTCTCTTCCAATAATTCCTGGTCTTGGACAACAAAGAGAATTATTAGGTGTGCCGACAAGCTTCACTGAAGAAGAAGTAACTGGTAAAGTTGGTTTTGATTGGAGTCCTGACTTGGCTGGAACTGATTCTACATTAATATATGGATCATTCTCACGTGGTTATCGTCCAGGTGCATTTAATCCGCCAATTGATCCTCTCTTGTTTAAAGAAGTGCCTATGACAACAGATCCGGAATTTATTGATGCTTATGAAATTGGTATGAAAAATGTTCTACTTGATAATAGTCTTGTAGCTAACCTAACAGCATTCTTTTATGATTATCAAGGTCTCCAAGTTTCAAAAATCATAGCTCGTACTGCAGTTAATGAGAATATTGATGCAGAAATGCAAGGACTCGAAGCTGAATTCTTCTGGTCACCTTCTTCTGTTCCTGGTTTAAGATTTGATCTTCAGGTGTCTTTACTAGAAACAGAGATTGCAAATGGAGTTACCTCTGTTAATCCTCTAGATAAAATAAGTAAGGTTAAAGGGGATACTGAAGGCTGGCTAATGAAAGACTTTGGTAGTGGCGCTACTTGTGGATTTAAAAAACAAGACTTATTCATAGGCATTGGGGCCGGGGCATTAAATATTAATCCTGCAGCCGGGGCATTGGATATGATTGCAGCACCTAAAACACTATCACCAACAACAGGACCAGGTAGCAACTTTGATTCTGCTGATAAAACAGGTTTAATAGATCCTGCAGTTCTAATTGGAGGAGGAGCTTTACCTACAATTGCTAATTGTGCTTCAATTCAAGCAAAATTAGCTGGTTTAAAAGCTGCTGGTGTTCCTGGAGTCTATGGTGATTACTGGGAGCCAGTATATGACTTAAGTGGTAACGAGCTGGTTCAATCTCCTGCTACAACAATTCATTTTGGTGCTGAATACACAGCAAATTTTGAAAATGCTGATATTCAAGTTGTATCAAGAATTGATTACTACTGGCAGGACGATATGTTCTCAAGAATATATAATAATCCAAGAGATCTGATTGAGGCATGGGATGTGCTAAATGCACAAATTATTATTCAATCAACTGTGAATCCGTGGTATGTCAAAATTTGGGGACAAAATCTTATGGATGATGATAATATTACTGGTCATTACTTCACTGCTGAAGCCTCAGGTGGATTTAGAAATGATTTCTTAGTTGATCCACAGATGATTGGTATTAGTTTTGGAGCAAGATTCTAAAGACTTATTTTGCTTAGCTTAAAAAGGTATGTTTTTTTCATACCTTTTTTATTTCTTTTGGGTAATAGACAGAAAAACAGTTTCTAAAGAGGCACCTGTTACATCAAAATCAAAGGGCTTTAATCCAGCTTCTTCTATTTTAGAAAGAATTTCTCTTGAATTGATAATTTTAGGATTAAAATTAATTATTAACTCTTTTTTTTCATTAATACTCGCTCCAAGCTCTAATAATACAGGATGATTAAGATCTGGTGCTTCTTTAAGTTTTAAGCTAATAGTTTTAGAATCTGCATCTTCTAATAAATCCTGCGTTGAGGCTGTTTTTACAATTCTACCCTTATCTAAAATTGCTATTTTATCACATAGCTCTTCTGCTTCCTCTAAATAATGAGTAGTTAAAATAATTGTTGTTCCATTTTCATTAAGCTTACGAACATAGTTCCACAACTGAACTCTTAGTTCTATATCAACTCCAGCAGTTGGCTCGTCTAGAATTAAAATTGGCGGTCTATGGACCATTGCCTTAGCAACCAATAGTCTTCTTCGCATACCTCCTGACAATGTTCTTGAATATGCTTCAGCTTTATCATCCAAATCAAGCATATTAAGAATATAATCTACATTCCTGTCTTTTGGTCTTACACCATAAAGGCCAGCTTGCTGTTCAAGAGATTCTTTTGGGGTAAAAAATGGATCTATTGTTAATTCTTGTGGAACAACTCCTAGTGATGATCTCGAAGCCTTAGGATGTTTATCTATACTGTTACCCCAAACAACCGCCTCTCCTGATGTCTTAATTGTTAGGCCAGCAAGTATATTAATGAAAGTAGATTTTCCAGCCCCATTTGGGCCAAGCAAACCAAAT
>CACLNZ010000030.1 GCA_902608415.1 uncultured PS1 clade bacterium | reverse complement strand
TGATCCACCCGTTCCACCTCCACTTGGTAGATCTTCACTATCACCAAAATGAATAGATACATCTTCAGGATTAACACCTAATTTCTCAACAACAATCTGTGTCCATGCAGTTTCATGTCCTTGGCCTGTCGCCATTGTGCCTGTATAAACGTTTACTTTGCCATTACTTGAGACAATTATTCTTGAATCTTCAGAGCCCTCTCCTTGAGTTCTTTCAACATAATAAGATACACCGATACCGCGCAGTTTATTTTCACCTAAAGCTTTTTTCTGTCTTTTTTCGAAATCCCCAAAAGATGAATTTAATAAAGTCATGTTGGTAGTTTTATTAAAATCACAGCTGTCAAAAGGAATAACGGGGTCTTCAGTATTGCCTAAATCGGAGGGTTGAACATAATTCAATTTTCTAATCTCTATTTGCCCCAGAGACATATCACGGGCTGCTTGGTCAACTAATCTCTCAATAACATAACTTGCTTCTGGTCTACCCGCTCCTCTATATGCATCAATAGGTACAGTGTTTGTATATACAGCTTTTACATTATTAACCATGACAGGAATATTATATACGCCTACATGCATTCCAGCTGCTGCGAGAGTAGGAATAAAAATGCCATATTGAGATAAATAAGCCCCAACAGAAGCGGTTGTTTCAACTTTTACACCAAGAAATTTTCCTTCTTTATCTAAAGCTAAATATGCGTCGGTAACATGATCTCTACCTTGTGCATCACTTAAAAAAGACTCTGATCTTGTTGCAGTCCATTTAACAGATCTTGATAAAATTTTACTAGCGTGCATTACAGCAATATATTCTGGAAAACACATCATCTTTAAACCAAATCCTCCGCCAACATCTTTAGTTATAACTTGAATGTCTTCTTCTTTAATATTTAACGTATTGGCAAGTCTTTCTCTCATGGCGTGAGGACCTTGGCTTTCGACATACATTTTAAATTTTCCATCATCTTTATTGAAGACTGATACTGCAGATCTTGGTTCAATAGGATTAACAACAATTCTATTATTTATAAGATGAACATGAGAAACATGGTGTGCGTTTGATTCAACTTTTTTCCATTCATCATCTGAGCCCAGACCCCAATCAACTGCACAATTAGATTCAAATTCATCAAATAGTTTTGGTGATTCATCTTTAAGTGCTTTTGCGGTATCTGAATTACAGGGTAACTCCTCATATTCAACTATTACATTATCAGCAGCATCGAGAGCTAAATTAACGGTTTCAGCAAGTATAAAAACAACAGGATCCCCTACATGTCTTACTCTATCTGAGGCTAGTATAGGTCTTTTACTTGCGTTCATAGGGGAGCCATCTTTATTTTGAAGAAAATCAATAACAGACATATGTGTTATGCCTGCTTCAGCGAAAGTATCATTTGTAAAAATATCAATTACACCAGGCATATTGCGAGCGTTCTCAACATCAATATTTAAAATTTTTGCATGAGAATAAGGTGATCTAACAAACACACCATGGCACATATCTTTAAATTTGATATCATCCGTATAATTACCCTCTCCAGTAATTAAACGGGCATCTTCAATTCTAGCAACAGGTTGTCCTACAGCAAATTTCATTATCTCTCCTATTTAATTCTTGTAACTGGGGTCAATTTTATCCAATTTTCTCAAAAGGCCAGGCCATGCAAGCTGGCCAATACCATCATCGGATGCCATTTGACCTTGTTCGGTAACTAGCTCAACAACATCTGTCGGAACTTGATTAAGCTTCAAACCGCCTGTTAAAGCTTTTATTTGCATGGAGCATGCTCTTTCAAGAAAAAATAAACGAAGCCATGCATCTCCACAAGTAGCACCAGTTGTTAATAAACCATGGTTTTTTAAAATTAAACAATGCTTATCCCCGAGATCATGAATTAATCTCTCTCTTTCATCTAAATTAAGAGCAATTCCTTCATAGTCATGATATGCGCAATCATTTCTAATAACCATAGCATGCTGACTTATTGGCATTAGACCATCTTCTTGTGCTGCTACAGCCACACCATCATTTGAATGTGTATGAATTACAGCGTGATTATTTAAACCTGAAGAATGAACTGCTGAATGTATTGTGAAGCCAGCAGCATTGACATTATAATTCGTTTCAGAAACTTTATTTCCCTCAAGATCAATTTTGACCAGATCAGAAGCACAAATTTCGTCGAATAGTAAACCATATGGATTAAGTAAGAAATGTTCGCGTTCTGAAGGAACACGAACAGAGATATGAGTAAAAACAAGATCATCCCAACCATATAAAGCAACTAACCTATACAAAGCTGCAAGCTCTACCCTTGCATTCCATTCCTCTTCACTTACCGTTTCTCTAATTTTTTTATTCATTACCCAATATTACAATCTTTGTAAGCATAAAACCAGCATTATTAGAATTAGACACTAATAGTTTTATTTAGAGCCAAATTCCAATTTTCTATTATTTCTTCTCTTATTTGCTTTTCTATTTTTGGTAGAAATTCAGCATTTTCATGCTTTTTAACATTAAATTCTCTTAAATTTTTAATTTCTTTTGAACCTAGAGCTGATAATGAAGCTGCACCAAGTGCAGTAGCTTCTTGCTCATTTGATTTGCTTATTTTTATATTACAAATATCCGAAAGATTTTGAATAAACCAGTCATTTTCAGTTACTCCTCCATCAACTTTAATGCTACTAATTGGATTCTTAAATAAGTTACTAGTATCCTCGTTTATAGCGTTTATAAGGTCGTATGTTTGTAAAGAAATAGATTGAACGGATGAAGTTATTATGTCATTTCTGTTAGAATCTCGTGTTAAACCTGAAATAGATGCTCGGCTATTTGGTTTCCAGTGTGGTGCGCCTAAACCAGTAAAAGCAGGAACCATTACAATTTCGGTATTGATAGAATTATTATTAAGTATATCCTGTAATTCGCTATAATTATCAAATACTTGTAAACTATTCATTAACCAATCTATTATGCCACCAGCCATAAAAATTGAACCCTCTAAAGCATAAGTTATTTCACCATTAATTTTATAAGCTATAGTAGATAAAAGGCCATTCTTTGAATATGCAATATTTTTACCAGTATTTAATAATATAAAACATCCTGTTCCGTAAGTTGACTTAACATCTCCAAAATTAAAGCATTTTTGTCCAATTGCAGCAGATTGTTGATCTCCTATAACACCATAAATTGGTAATTCCTTTATAAGCGCCTCTGATTGTCCATAAAAAGCATCAGATTCCAACACCTCTGGAAGGATCGATTTATTTACTTGAAAAAGATTTAATAAATCATCATCCCATTTTAAATCCTTAATATTAAAAAGGTTTGTTCTTGCTGCATTAGTGATATCAGTGGCAAAAACTTTACCTTTTGTAAGATGCCAAATGATCCATGAATCTATCGTTCCTGCGCACACTTTATCTTCATTTATGGCTTCTTTAACCCCATCAATATTATTTATAATCCAGGATATTTTTGTTGATGAAAAATATGGGTCTAATAATAACCCTGTTTTATTAATAATTAATTCTTCATAACCTTCTTCTTTTAAATCCCTACAAAAGCTTTCTGTTCTTCTGTCTTGCCATACAATTGCATTGTATAAAGATTTACCAGTTAATTTATCCCATAAAACTATCGTTTCTCTTTGATTAGTAATACCTATTGAACAAATATTTTTATCGGAATTATTTTCTATCACCTCATTACAACAACTTATTACAGTTTTGATAATCTCTTCAGGGTTATGCTCAACCCAACCATTATTAGGAAAAATTTGTTCAAAAGATTTTTGACAGGAATCAACCTTGTTACCGCTTAAATCAAAAAGCATTACTTTTGTGGATGTTGTGCCTTGATCAATTATTAAAAACATTTTTTATTTATGAGAAACAGGAAGTTTCTTTCTACCCCAAAAAAGAAAGGGGCCCACTCTCTCGCCTTCATTAATTAATTTTAGATTAGGAAATCTCTTTTTTAATGCATTAAGTGTAACCTTTGTCTCTAGTCGCGCAAGTTCTCTTCCCAAACAAATATGAACACCTACACTAAAAGAAATTACTTTGCTTCCATCTCGAGTTAAATCAAATGTGTTTGGATTTTTAAAAATCACAGGATCTCTATTTGCCGCACCATAATGCATCATTACTTTCGAATTTTTTGGAATGATATTTCCTTCAATATTCACTTCCTTAGATGTAGTTTTAAATAATCCTAATAGAGGAGGATCGTAACGAAGACTCTCGTTTATAGCATTATTGATATCAATTTTGTCATTTACAAAATCCTCCCACAAATTATCTATAGTCATTAATCTCCAAACTAAATTAGAAATTAAAGAGGTTGTTGTTTCATTTCCTGCAACAAATATTTGTACAGTTAAATTCACGGCCTCATCATCTGATAAGTAACTCGAATCAATTTTTGAATGAGCAATCCTTGATAAAAGAGTATTATCTTCGTCTTGTTTTCTTTTTTTAATTATGAGGTCTAGTAGATAGTCTCTCATTTGACTTAATTCTTTTTCAAATTTTTGAGGTTCCTCACTACACATTTGTTCTACAGTAGCATCTGCCCAACGCTTAAATTTATGAATATCGTCAATAGGAATACCTAGTATTTCACATATAATTATTACTGGTAGCGGGAATGATAAATTATCATGAATATCCCAAGTATCTTCTTCTATTACATTATCAAGAAGCTCTTCTGCAATCTCTTCCAATCTTTCTTCTAATTTTGCAATTGACCCCATTAGAAAATTTGGCTGTACAATTCTTCTAATCAATGTGTGATGCTCTCCATCAGAGAGAACACCGTTAGAAGAATCAATAAAATTAGGTCCATTCCCATGTCCCTCAATAAAGATATCAGGTTCTCTTAAAGCATAACTAATATCTTCATATCTAGATAATATATAAAATGGAGGATCATATAAATCATAATGGTATATTCTATCTCCATTTAACAATTTTAAAGCTGATAGAGATGGATCATGCATCTCACCCTTACTCATTAGATTAACCTTACTATTGTCTGAATTCATTTATTCACCTAAATAGACAAAACCTTTGATAAAACTTTAGTAATTTAAGTATGAATTATCAAGAGGAAGTGATATTTAAAAAAATATGTCAGATAAAAAAATACATTTTGTTTCAAGTGATAATGAGGCTGCAAAAGAAGCAAAAGATAGTCTAGTAAAAAAATATAAGGATTATCCTGCTTATGAAGCTGATGTAATTGTTGCGCTTGGAGGCGACGGACTTATGTTGCAAACTCTTCATAATAATATTGATGAAGCTAAACCTATTTTTGGTATTAATAAAGGATCTGTTGGTTTCTTGATGAATGATTATAACGATGATGACCTATTAGAAAGAATTGATTCCGCTACCTTAACAAAGGTATACCCTCTTCAAATGACAGTAAAAACTAAGAAGGAAGAAATATCGGCAAAAGCTATTAATGAAGTTTCACTTTTGAGGCAAACTTATCAAGCTGCAAAGGTAAAGATTAAGATAGATGATAAAATTCGTTTAGAAGAATTAATATGTGATGGTATTTTACTTGCGACACCTGCAGGAAGCACAGCTTATAATTTATCTGCTCATGGACCAATACTGCCAATTAATTCAAATTTATTAGCATTAACTCCAATTTCAGCATTTAGACCAAGAAGATGGAAGGGAGCATTATTACCTCATGATTCAATAGTTGAAATTGAGATATTGGAAAAAACTAAGAGACCGGTAAGTGCTGTTGCTGATAATCTTGAAATCAGAGATATAGAAAGCGTTAAAGTAACAGAGGATAGAAAAACAGAATTATTTATGCTTTTTGACCCTGAAACAAATCTAGAAGAAAAAATTTTAGAAGAACAATTTACTTACTCTTAATTTATTTCAAATTCTCTATAGGTTCTTTAATTAGACCATACCCAGCATTTTCAGGGATTGTCAAAAATACTCCGTCTTCATTCTTTTCTATCTTAGGCTCAACAGTAATAACTGTTTCTTTTTTAACTTCCTCAAGAGCTTCTTTAACAGTTCTAAATTTTGATAATTTTTCTAAATTCATTCTTGTCGGAAAAATGATTGTTCTTTTTTCACTTAAACAGTCTTCTAATGCCTGCTTAGGAGAAATCCAAATTGAATCAACGGACTCTTTTCCATCATGCTTACCTATATGATCCCTAGGGGCTTCAGCAAGATAAAAATATGTATCAAACCTCTTTGGCATCATTTTAGGTGTTATCCAATGCGCAAATGGAATTAAATTATCTAAATTAAATTTAATATTTTCTTTAACGGCAAAATCAAACATTGAGCCTTTCTTGTTATTAAACTCTTCTCGCCACTTAGCTAATTTCTCTAGTCTTTCACTTGGTATAATTTCTTTTTCATTTTGCTCATATGCAAACAATACATCTGCTTCTTCATAACACTCTCTTATGCCTGCAATTTTGTAACTAAGTTCCTCATCACTAATTTTTTTTTCAGCAAAAATATATCTTCTTATTTCTGGATTAAGATCACTTTCATCAACTTTTCCGCCTGGAAAGACTAAAGCACCTGATGCAAAATCTATTTGGTGGTGCCGTACCACCATAAAGACTTCTATATCATCAAGGCCATCTCTAATAACTAAGACAGTAGATGCAGGTATTAATTTATTAGAAGAATTTTCCATAATATAATGCTATAGCATAGTTCAAAATATTAAATCATTTATTTTGTTAAGATAAGGAAAGATGATGTTAGAAGGATTAAAAGTTATTGAAATGTCAACTTATGTAGCCGCTCCAGGAGCGGGTGGTATGCTTCGAGACTGGGGAGCAGAAGTTATTAAAGTTGAGCCATTATCAGGTTGCCCTATGAGATCATTTTTTGAAGGAACAAAATCAAAATTAGAAATCGTAGGAAATCCTATTTTCAGTCTTGATAATAGAGGCAAGAAAGGGATGACAATTAATACTAGTAATAAAAAAGGTGCAGATATTGTTAGAGAATTAATTAAAGATGCAGATATTTTTTTAACAAATGTTAGGCCTACATCATTAGAAAACTCAAATCTTGATCATGAGACACTTCTCGGAATTAATCCTAAGCTAATATATTGCTCTTTATCAGGTTATGGTCTTGATGGGGAAGAGAGAGATCGGCCTGGATTTGATATTGCTGCGTTTTGGTCAAGATCTGGAATGGCGCAC
>CACLNZ010000029.1 GCA_902608415.1 uncultured PS1 clade bacterium | reverse complement strand
TCACAATATTCAAAAACAAACAACTGGCGTAATTATTGGTTTAGGTGATATGCCATTGGTAAAGACCAACGATTTAAACCTTTTAATTGATAAATTTATTAAGGCTGATTGTAAAAAAATATGCTTACCAAAAAGCTATAAAAAGATAGGAAATCCAATTATTTTTCCTGTAAAAATTCTTAAAATGATATTAAAGGATATTGATACTGAAAATAGAGATACTGGCCTTAAGTCAATAATAAAAAAATACAATCCTATTAGTGTTAAGACCTCAAAAGGAGTTCTTAAAGATGTTGATAAATTAGAAGATTATAATTAATAATCAATTATTTAATGATAATACCTCATTCATAAAAATACCTATTTCGTAATTTAAAATCAAATCAGCATAGCGATCAAGATCAGTTGATTCCCTATTAAGTATAATGAGTTTAGCCCCATTACGCTTTGCAAGAATAGGAAATCCTGCAGCAGGATAGACTTGCAAAGAAGATCCTATAGCAATAAATAAATCACAACTTAGAGTTACATTTTGAGATTCTATCATCTCTTTCTCTGGCATAGATTGACCAAATGAAATTGTCGCCGTTTTTACTATCCCGCCGCAAATATCGCATATCGGAGCTTGATTTGTCTCAAGAAACTGTTTTTTTATATCATCTATTTCAAATCGTTGTTCACAAGATAAACACTTAGCATATGTAGTATTGCCATGTAATTCTATTACTTGATCAGATGGAACCCCGGAATCTTGATGAAGGTTATCAATATTTTGAGTAATAACTTTTTTTATTTTACCTTTTGAAACTAGCTCAGAAATGGCAATGTGGCCGGCGTTAGGTTTAGCATTACTTATTTCACTATCAATATTAAATTTCCTTCTCCAAGATTCTACCCTAGCCTCTTCTGATGCCATAAATTCTGAAAAATCTATAGGTTTAAATTTAGTCCAAATACCTCCAGGACTTCTAAAATCAGGAATACCAGATTCTGTAGAAATACCAGCTCCAGTAAAGATTACAATATTAGAGTTCTCATCAATGTAATCTTTAAAATCTTTAATATCGTCCTTGTTAATCATTTTTTTTATAATAAATGAAGTTGATAAAAAACCAAAGAGTGATCAATAAAGTTATCCACCATTCAATGATATTTTCTATATAACTATAATTCTTTATGAATAAAAAAAATGGTATAGCCACTAAAAAAGCTAAGATTTGCATATATACAATAATATTTATTAAAAAATTTTTATTTATAAATCTTCTTTTTCTTAGATCTACATTGAAAGTATAAACCCATTGAGAAATAAGGGTAAAGATATAAAAAATAAACACTCCAAACCTTCTCATTAATTCATATAAAAAACCTTCCTCTCCTAAAGCCCCTATATACGCAATAAGAAATAGTGATCCTATTCTGCCAATTAGAATTAATATTTTATTATCATTTGATTTAAATAATCTAGGCCACAAGAAAAAGAGGGAAAAGGCAGAAACTAACATAAGTATTTTGAAAAAAATTATTGAAGATGGCTGTCTTACAACTCTGCTAATAGAATAGCAACCATCAATATATGGATTACATAAGGTTAAATATTCATTTTGAACTGATAAGACGAATGATAGATGGATAGCTATAAATGGAATAATTGCTACAAGCAAAAGATGGTATTTTAACTTAAGCATTAGTAAAATTGATTAAATAACAAGCAGATAAATTAAATAACTTAAAATTAACCAGACAATAGTCCAACCAAATAATCTTAGAAAAAACATTTTATTGTTATAACTTATATAAATGATAGAGTCATAATCAAATTTAATATGGAGTAAAAGATGCCTTTAGTTGGAGTGAGAGCAAAAGTAGAAAGCTCAGATAAATGGAAAGAAGAATTTAAAACACATGGAGAATTATTTAAAAGCCAAGGTGTTTCAATTGCTTATATGGGAGCAACTGATAACAATTCTGTATTAGCTATTTTTGAAACTGATGATTTAGATAAATTTAACGAAATATTTACTTCTGAAGAAACTGCTAAAGCAATGTCAAATGATGGCATTGAAGAAGATAGTGTGGAAATGTTTGTAATCACCGATCAATTGGTGATCATGTAAATCAACTTAGTTAATAAAAATTGATAAATAATAGAAATAATCCTCTTTGGGCAATGGCAGCAGGATGTGTTCCAGATGCTCTACCATGGGACATTCCATTAATAGCTCATCAAGCTGGCTTTCAATCATCAGGTATGTGGGTAGACGCAAACACAACATGGGATAAAAATGCTCTTAACAAAACTAAAGAATCTCTTAAAAAAACTGAAATTCAGCTAATTGATGTTGAAGTTACATGGCTAGAAGATGATGATAACTTAAATGATAGTCACAAGTTAATTATTGATGTTGGTCTTGAGTTGTCTGCAAAAAATATTTTGGTTGTTAATAGACATAATGATTACGATAAAGCCCTAAATCAATTTTACAAAATGTGTGAGTATGCAGATAAAAATATAAGAGTTTGCTTAGAGTTTGGAGAATTTACTACTGTTAAGTCTATAAGAAAAGCTATTGATTTTGTTAATGAAATTAACCATCCAGTAGCTGGAATATTAATTGATTTAATGCATATAAATAGATCTAAAGAAAATATTCCTGATTTAAATAACCCTATTTTTTCATATATTCAAGGCTGTGATTTTTATCAATCATCAAAGAAATTGACTGGTGATAATTACATAATGGCTGCAATTGATGATCGATGTTGTTTAGGTCATGGTGAAGCAATAAAAGAGGAGATAGTGAAAATGTGTAAATCTAATTTAGATGTTAGCCTTGAGATAAGATCAAAGGACTTAAGAGATAAATTTCCTGATCCTTATAAGAGAGCTAGCTATATTTTTAAAAATTGTATTCGTGAATATTATTTATAAATTTTGGAGAACTGATTATGGATTTATTAAATGCAGAACAAATTGTTAAGTATGGTCAATGGGTAATTGTAATTATAAGTCTTTTGGGCGTATATCTTGTAAGTTCAACTAAACCAAAATCACGCCTTAGCGGCTATATTGTTACTGCACTTGGAAGATTCACTGGCGCAATGATGTTTATTATTCTTGATCTCTATGCTTTTGTAATAGTGAATATAATACATACTTACATAGGATTAAGAGGATATTACAAAAATAGAAAAGATTTATCTCATAAATAAAATTAAATTACTTATCTTCCTTTAAACTCGTATACGCTCTGTTTACAAAATTACCCAACCAATCAGGATATTTTTCGTCAAAATCTTTTGTAGGTTTAGCATCTATAACTTCTTGAAGGGATTTTCCTTCATCAATCATAATTATTACCCATTAATCCCTCTAAAAGAGAGTGTAGATGGCAGTCCCTCCCTAGGGGAATCGAATCCGTATTCTATTTTAATATTACAAACTTCTGGCAAATTTTCTGACTTTTTTAATATTTTTCTCAAACATTTTATCAGTCATAATTGGGAGTACTGAATAAAATCTTAGATATTTAATCTTTAAACCCCCAAGAGAAAAGACTGATTTTTTTAATCTTCTGAAAGGAATATTATCAAATAATGAGAAATTAAAATAACTAATCATAGGCCCTCCATAAGTAATAGAAACTATTCCAGTTTTATTTTTTAGTGCACCGGCAACTGGATAACCATAATTTCCAAAAAATTTACTATCTGGTAGCAATGATT
Source organism: uncultured PS1 clade bacterium (assembly GCA_902608415.1). GTDB lineage: Bacteria > Pseudomonadota > Alphaproteobacteria > MED-G09 > MED-G09 > AG-430-B22. The sequence goes on along the minus strand of CACLNZ010000029.1, from coordinate 3,677 downwards.
TATAAGAAAAAAACCACTTTGGATGCAATACCCAATCAATCCAATTTTCTGTAATTCCACTCATTCTAAGATTGTGACAAGCGCTCATTAAAAACATTATATCTGATTTTTCTAACCTTTCCCTATACTCCAAAACTTTCTTAGGTGGTGGATTAATATCAGTTCTATAAAATGGTAGTTTTTCCTCTTCATCAAATAAGTTTATTAAATCAATCTTATGCCCTATTTTTTCAGCTTCATCTATAAATGCATCTCTTATAGCTGCATTAAAGGAATTCTTAGTATTGTGATGCCCAAATATTAAACAAATTCTTTTCATAAAGAAAAACTCCATTAAGTAGCAAGGGCAAATAAAAGAACTATAACACAATGTAATCTTAAAATTAATAAAAGAGAGTGAAGATGGCAGTCCCTAGGGGAATCGAACCCCTCTTTCCAGGTTGAAAACCTGGCGTCCTAACCGATAGACGAAGGGACCACGCTTTATCTTTATATCGAAAAATTATTAACGAATCTAGGCTATAAATGCATCAAATATTTGTAATTGTATACCCTTTATGCCTTGCCAATCATTTTTTCTAATTACACCAATAAAATGAATCAAACTACCAGAATGGTTTGTTATCAAATCGCCTAAAGGGGTTCCTTTAGCATTAAACGCTATTCCATCTAAATTTTTATAGTTATTGCCAGAAATTTTAAGTTTTAAATGACCCTTACCTACAACTTTACAAAACTCAATTTCAGCATTAGGTACAATAAATTTAGGCTCTGGATTACCTTGTCCATATGGTGATGCTTTATTTATAAATTCATAAAAATTTCTATCAATTTCAACACTATCAAGTATGTCATCATATTTTTGAGTCTTTTTTGTAAGAATATCCTTATCTAATTCTAAAATCTTATAATCACAAAATTTATTAAATTCCTCTACCTTATCTTTATTTAAACTAAATCCACCTGCCATTGCATGGCCTCCACCAGATAAAAGAATCCCCTGATTAACACCATCTAGTATTATTTTTCCAATATCTATTCCTGGTAATGACCTTGCTGAGGCAGTACATAAGTCTTCATTCGTAGATATTACAAATGATGGTCGATGAAATTTATCTTTTAACCGACTTGCAACTATCCCCAAAACACCTAAATGCCAATTATCATTAGAAACAAATATTGAACTTGGATAATCATTTAAACCATTTTCTTTCATATAATCTTCTATCTTTTCTAAAGATTGGTCTAAAACCTTCCTTTCAATATCTTGTCTTTCCTTATTAAGTTCATTTAATTTATCTGCAATGGCATTTGTTTCATCATTATTATCTGAAGTTAAAAGTCTAAAACCTAACTCAGGTGATCCTGTTCTACCGGCAGCATTAATTCTTGGCCCAAGAATATAGCCAAGTTCATAAACATCAATATTCTTAATTCCGGCAACAGAACATAAACTTTTGATGCCTAATTTATCTGTATTATTAATTATTTTTAAACCTTCTTTAACAAAAGCTCGATTTAATGACTTTAACTGAACAACATCACAAACCGTACCTAATGCCACTATATCAAGATATTTTTTTAAGTTTGGTTCATTAATATTATTAAATTCTTTTACATCTCTTAATGCTCTTCTAAGGGCAACAATAAATAAAAATGTTAAACCTACAGCTGCCAAATGGTTTAAATTAGATTTGTCATTTTTTCTTGTGGGATTAATATGAGCAAGACACTCAGGAAGAATACTATCGACCTTATGATGATCAATAATAATAACTTTAACACCATTTTTATTGGCATATTCTAAAGGTTTAATTGATGCAGACCCACAATCAACTGTAATTACTGTATCAATTCCTTTTTCGATGAATTGTTCAAATGCAAAAATATTTGGCCCATAACCATCTTTTAGTCTATCTGGAATATATACATCAGAATTAATATTATAATGATCAAAAAAATTCGTCAGTAAGGAAGAGGATGTTGTTCCATCAACATCATAATCACCAATAATTCCGATCTTTTTGTTATCTATCATTGCTAATGTAATTTCTTTTATAGCAATATCCATATCGACTAATTCGTTAGGATCAATTATTTGATTATTTACCTTGGGATCCAAGAAATCATTAAAATCTTCTTTTTTAATATTTCTTCCAAATAAAATAGTTTCTAAAATATTATTAAGTTTTGAATCAGATATTTTGTCAGTATTTATATCACCATCAGTTAAACGTTTCTTCCAAAAAGTGCCATTAATTGATGGTCTTTTTTCAATGGTCAGAAAATTTTCGTTCATTATTAATCTTGTGAATTAAATTTATCTATATTTTGGTGATGAGCAGTAATCCAACGAATAGTTTTAGAAGATGAACGCATGACAATTGTGTGTGTCCATATCCCGCTATTAATTTCAATCCCTGATAATAATGAGCCATTAGTAACGCCAGTAGCTGCAAATAGTGCATCTCCCGTTACCATATCATCAAGATTATAAATTTTATCTAAATCTGTTATTCCCAATCTTGCTGCTCTGTCTTTTTTTTCCTGATCTTCTAATACTAATTTAGTTTGCATTTGTCCGCCTATACAACGAAGAGCAGCAGCAGCTAAAACACCTTCAGGAGCTCCTCCTATCCCCATATACATATCAATACCAGTAGATTTCTCGGTTGTATGTATTACTCCAGCAATATCTCCATCTTGTATTAATCTTACTTTTGCGCCTATTGTTCTTAAAGATTCAATCAAATTATCATGCCTTGGTCTATCAAGAACACAAACTGTTATTTGTTCAATAGGCTTGTTAAGAGATTTGCTAAGCTCTGTAACATTTTTTTCAGGGTCTTCTTCAAGTGAAATAAGATTATCTGGATATCCAGGACCGATGGCAATTTTTTGCATATAAACATCAGGAGCATTAAGTAATGAGCCTTTTTCAGCCATTGCTATCGTTGTTAAGGCATCAGCCTGTCCTTTTGCTGTGAGAGTCGTACCCTCCAACGGATCAAGCGCTATATCAACTTTAGGGCCTTTTCCACTTCCAACTTTTTCACCTATAAAAAGCATAGGCGCTTCATCTCTCTCACCCTCACCTATTACAACTTCACCATCAATATCAAGTTGATTTAATTCTTTACGCATTGCATCAACAGCTGCTTGATCAGCATCCTTTTCATTACCTCTTCCAACAAGATATGATGCCGCTACAGCAGCGCGTTCTGTAACTCTAACAAGCTCAAGAGTGAGTACCCTATCTAATATTTCATCTGACATTTTTTAACCCTTAACTAAAATTGGCATATGTAGTGGTTCAGAAGATACAATATCTGAGTTACTTAATATATCAATTAATGAATCAATTTCATCTTTTTTTACAGGGTATGTGATCATGATAACTGGTTTAAAGTTATTTTCATTATCATTATTTTCATCTTTTTGAATTATCTTATCTAAAGAAATATTACTATCGCTTAAAAGTTTAGTTAAATTGGACATAGAGCCTTTTTGATCCTTCAAAAAAACTCTTAAATAATATGGTCTTTCCTCAGATGAAATTTTATTTATATTATTTGATAATTCAGAATGTGATTTGCTAAATAAATATAACTTTGAGCCAATCGCACAATCAATTAAATCTGAAATCACTGATGATGAGGTTGGGCCTTCCCCTGCAC
>CACLNZ010000028.1 GCA_902608415.1 uncultured PS1 clade bacterium | reverse complement strand
AAATCCTTGGCTTCATCAATATTAATTCTTTTTTTTAAATATTCTTTAATTTCACTAACGCCAATTGCATTTAAAATTGGAGCTTTATTATCATAATTCAATTCTATTAAAGATTTCACTTCTTCTACTACCCCTAATTGAAACATATCATCACATCTATCGTCGCAACTTTTATATAGCTCTTCTCTATCAGTGCTAAGTTTAATTTTAATGAAATCATCTTCAAAGACTTTTGTTCTATCTAACTCCCAATACTCAGAAATCTTTTTACCTAAACCTCTGTATACTTCTAGGGCCCTTATAATTCTTTGTTGATCATTCTTATCTATTGATTCATGTGCTTTAATATCTGTAAATTTAAGCTCGTTATATAGATTTTCTAAACCTTTTGAGTTTAATTCCTCTTTTAAATTATCCCTAATTTCTTGATTAATATCAGGAATTGGTGACAATCCATCAGTAATAGCTTTAAAATACAAACCTGTTCCGCCAACGATAATAGGAATTGAATTTTTTCTTAAAATCTTTTCAGTAACTTTCTTTGCTTCATTTATCCATTTCCCTACAGACCATAATTCTTCGCCATTTACAAAACCGTAAAGGTGGTGATTAGGATCATTTTTTTTTGGTTTAGGTCGAGCTGTAAGAATTTCTAGATCTTTATATATTTGCATTGAATCAGCATTAACTATTTCACCATCAATTTTTTTAGCTAATGTGTTTGCTAGTGATGATTTACCTGAGGCTGTAGGTCCGGCTATAAGAACAATTTTGTTTTTCATGCTATTTAAACAATAAAATAAGATTAAAAAAAATAAATACCAAAATATAACAAACTATTTTATCTAAATATGTTATCTAAATACCTAGTAATATACAAAAGAGAAATAATGTCATTAATCCTTCCATTTAAAGCTTTAAGGCCATCTATAGATAAGGCAAGTGATGTAATTGCTCCACCTTACGATGTTCTAGACTCTAATGAAGCAAGAAAAATGGCAAAAAATAAACCATATAGTTTTTTACATATCTCAAAACCAGAAATTGATCTTGAAAAAGAAATAAAATTTAATGATGAAAGGGTTTATAAAAAGGGAGCAGAAAATTTAAGAAAATTTATTAAGGACGGTGTTCTTTATCAAGATAAAAATGATTGTCTATATCTTTATGAGATAACCCTGGACAACAAAACTCAAACTGGATTTGGTTGTATTGCTTCAGTTGAAGCATACAATAAAAATACAATAAAAAAACATGAGTTTACAACCCCTTTAAAAGAAGATGATCGTGTTTTAAACATCAAAGAACTTGAAGCTCAAACGGGTCCTGTCTTACTGGCCTATAAGCAAAACTCTTTTATAAAAAAAATATTAGAGGAAAATAAAAAAGGTGATCCAGTTTATAGTGTAGTAGGTCCAGACTCTTCGAAACATAAAATATGGCCAATAGAAGATGAATTAGAGATCAATAAAATTGTTTCTGAAGTGAATTCTATGGGTAAACTATATATAGCTGATGGACATCATAGATCTGCTGCCGCATCAAGAGTTAGTAGAGAGATAAATAAAATAGCAAATGATGATAATTCAAAAAGTCACAATTTTTTTCTATCAGTTGCTTTTCCTCACTCTGAAATGAATATCTTAGATTACAATAGAATAATTTATGGGTTAAATAATTATAGCCCTGATGATCTTATAAATAAGATTAATAAAAGTTTTATTATTAATAAGATGTCTGATCCGTTCAAACCTAATCAAAATAATGAATTTGGAATGTTTTTGGATAATGCATGGTACAAGCTTAATTTAAAAGAAAATATCACCATAAATGATGATCCAGTGACTTCATTAGATGTATCTATCTTACATGATTTAATTATTTTTCCATTACTTGGAGTTGAAGATGAGAGAAGAGATAAAAGAATAAACTTTGTAGGTGGTGCTAGAGGGGTAGAAGAACTAGAAAAAAGAGTAAAGCATGGTAAGTACGACATTGCATTTTCTTTATTTCCAACTCCTATTGAAGCACTTTTTAAGGTTGCAGATGTAGATAAAGTAATGCCTCCTAAATCTACATGGTTTGAACCAAAGTTACTTGATGGATTGCTTTCTCATAAGATCAATGATTAATCAGACTTTTCTTTATTAAATGAAAGCGCAACTAATGATGAAACTCTGTATTCTGGTCTCCAAACTCTAAGAAGAATCCTTTCATCTCCTGCATCTTTTCTTTCCTGAAGAATTTTATAAACTTGATCAGGGTTTAAGACTTTAACTGTAGACTGATAGGTCATATTGCCTGTGACTTTTTGATAAGTAACACTCATCAAAACACTTCCTGCGGTAATTTTTTTTGATATTGCCTCTGAGTCTTCATCAACATCTATAACTGCAACACCAATTATATTTGAAGGAATATTTTCTTTTCTGCGTATTTCAGTTGTAAGTTCTCCAAAACTAATACCTAAAATCTTTTTTGACTCTTCCTCAACTTGACCTTTAAGAAAAGTCTCCTCATTACCCTCTAATCTACCTAATTTAACAGTGACTGTTTTATTTTTTCCAAGTCGGATTAATTCAACTTTAACTCTCTTACCTATATCAGTATTTGCAACATTAGTTGTTAATTCTCTCATCTTGTTAATGTCTTTGCCGCCAAATTTAATAATAACATCACCAGTTTCTATCCCAGCTTTATCTGCCGGACCTCCTTTAACAACATCCTGTACAAGCGCTCCTTTTTCCTCTTTTAAATCCATATCTTTAGCTACATCTTCAGTGACATCTTGAATAACAACACCTAGCCAACCTCTTCTGGTTTCGCCATATTCCTTTAATTGATTAATTACAGGCTGAACTAATTCAGAGGGTATTGAAAAACCTATACCAATGGATCCGCCAGTTTGAGAAAAAATCATCGTATTAACTCCAATAACTTCACCATCAAGATTTATAAGCGGTCCACCAGAGTTCCCTTTATTAATCGGTGCATCGGTTTGAATAAAGCTGTCATATGGTCCTGAGCGTATATCTCTACCAACTGCAGAAATAATGCCTGCTGTTACACTTCCTCCAAGCCCAAGAGGGTTGCCGATAGCAATTACCCATTCCCCAACTTTTGACTTTTTACTATCTCCAAAAGTAATAAAAGGTAGATCCTTATTTGTTTCAATCTTGAGAAGCGCTAAATCCATTCTAGAATCAAGACCTATAACATCAGCTACAAATGTTTCATCATTATTAAGTGTAACTTTTACTGTTGTTGCGCCCTCAACGACATGATTATTGGTTACAATATAACCATCACTTGAAATTATAAAACCTGAACCACCTGACCTTTGAGGCCGTCTATTTTTTCTATTAGGCCTTCTTTCAAAAAAATCTCTAAAAGGATCATCAAAAAAGAATGGAGGGGTTTCTCTAGATTCATCCTCATCATCTTCCTCTTTAAATTCCTTTTCTGATAGAATATTAACGACAGAAGGAGAGTGCTCTTCTGCTAATTCAGTAAAATCAGGTAATTCGATAGAATAAACTGGAGCTGAAACAAAAAATAAAAATAGAGCAAAGAAGTAATATCGACTGAAGCTTAACATTGCTCTAATCTATCTTAACTAATTCGGGACATAGCTTATCACTTAATCTATCATTACCCTGAAATACACTTATTAATTCAATATTTTCTTTACTAAGCTTTGTAATGTTAGATTCATCATTGGATATAGCGTTTGGGTCATTAAGATATTTAAAAAATTCGCTGTCCGGAGATAAAACTATAGTGGTATCTGATCCAAGAGATGCTTCATATGATCTCATTGAACGATAAAAAGAGAAAAAATCTGGATCAAGACCATAAGCAGAAGCAAAAATTCTATTTCTGCATGCATCACCAGTACCTCTTATAATCTCAGAATCTCTTGTCGCCTCTGCCACAAGAACTGTTACTTTTTTTTCAGCTTCAGCTCTTATTCCTCTAGAGATTTCCTGTCCTTTAGCCCTAAATTCTGCTGCTTCTTGCTGTCTTTCAGTTTGCATTCTTCTATATATAGCTTGACTATTTGCATCTGGTAGATCTGCCCTTTTAATTCTAACATCAATGATATTTATTCCTAAATCATTAGCCTGAACATTAACTATTTGGCTAATACGCGCCATTAATTTATCTCTTTCATCCCTAACAACGGTTACAAACTCTTCACCACCTAACACAGACCTTAGACTAGAAGAAACGATAGCCTGAAGTCTTGATCGAGCAATCCTTTCATCACGGACACTTATATAAAACTGCAGCGGATCACTTATTTGCCATCTAGTAAATGAATCAACAACCAAACGTTTTTGATCTGATGCAATAACTTCCTCTGCAGGTGAGTCTAAATCAAGAATTCTACGGTCTAAAAATTTAACTTGCTGAATAAATGGCACTTTAATTTTAAGACCTGCATCAGTTATTGGAACACCTACCGGTCTTCCAAATTGAAGAACGATAGCTTGTTTTGTTTCATGTACAGAATAAAAAGTGTTAACTGAAACTAGAAATAGTAGACCTAAAAAAATTAGTAATGCTATTTGTTTTCCTTTCATTACCGATCTCCTTTTTTTCTTACTTCATTTAGAGGTAGGTATGGCAATACTCCTTGACCACCTACTGCATCACTATCAATAATTACTTTGTTCATATCATTAAAAACTTTTTCCATAGTTTCTAAAAATAATCTTTGTCGCGTAACATCTTTTGCTTGGATATATTCGGAATATATGGAAACAAATCTTTTAGCTTGTCCTTCAGCTTCAGCAACAGTTTGGGATTGGTATGCTTCTGATTCTCTTCTAATCTTCTCTGATTCACCTTGGGCTTCTGGAACAACCTTATTTGCATAAGCGTTAGCCTCATTTCTTGCTCTTTCTTGATCAGCTCTTGCAGCCTGAACATCTCTAAAGGAATCAATAACAGCTGAAGGTGGATCAACTTTCTGCATTTTTACTTCTCTAATCTGTATTCCCGCACCATAGGAATCTAATGTTTCTTGCATTAACCCTCTTACGCCTTCTTCAGTTCTTTGTCTTGCGCCAGTTAATATTGGTTGAATTTCTGAATTGCCTACAACTTCTCTCATAGCACTTTCTGCAACAGCTTTAATAGTTCTTTCCGGAAATTGAATTCTAAACAAAAATGCAGCGGCATCGCTAATAACCCAAAAAACAGAAAAATCTATATCTACAATATTTTCATCACCTGTAAGCATAAGGCTTTCTTCTGGAACATCTCTCATTGATCGAGAAGTATTCCCAAATGATGATGATGATTGTCCTCTCATTCCAATATCAATTCTATTTACAATGGTGACTTTTGGTGTCTTGACACTTTCGATTGGCCAAGGAAGATGGTAGTGAAGGCCTGGAGAGGTTTGGCTAACGAACTTTCCAAATCTTAAAACCACTCCCTGTTCGTCTGCATTAACTCTGTATAAACCACTGAGAGCCCATAATAAAATAACAACAAGAAAAAGGAGAAAGAATCCTCTCTTTCCTCTGCCGCCACCAGGAATTAACCTATTTAAATTTTTTTGAAATCCATCGAAGGGGTTTTCAAAATTGGGTTGTCTTTGATTATTTGATGAACCTCCCCATGGGTCTTTGTTATCACCATTCCAACCGCTTGTATTTTTATTTACTGTTGTCATAAAACCTACTACTTTTATTAAAAAACTATTTACCTTATGTGGCTCTTATAGGACAAAATTCAATACTAGGTAAACAGATTTTGTAAATATTAACAAAATTTAACCAAATGGATAGGAAAATGTCTAATTTATCTAAAGAAGAAATATTAAAATTAGTAAAAGAAATTTCTCTAGATAAAGATGAAGAAATTTTCTCTAGCGATCTAATCGAAGACATAGTAATTAAAGAAGGACATGTTCAAATATCAATATTTGCTAATAAAGATAATTTTCAGATTATAGAAAAAGTAGGAAAAAAAATTGAGGAAACCCTTAAAAAATCAATCGATGCATTAAGCATAACCACTGTTCTAACAAACCATATTAAAAATAATAAAGTAGGTCAAAAAGATGATCAAGTAGATCAAAAAGATGATAATGAAAGCCTAAAAAAAGTTAAAAATATTATTGCTATTGCAAGTGGCAAGGGGGGAGTTGGAAAATCCACTCTTGCAGTAAATATAGCATACTCATTTCTTAAACAAAATTTCAAAGTTGGTCTCTTAGACGCTGATATTCATGGTCCGTCTATACCACATATGCTAAATTTAGAAGGTAAACCAGAATTATCCGAAAACAGAAAAATAATTCCTTTTGATTATAAAGGGATTAAAGTTATGTCGATTGGCTTCTTACTTAATGAAGACCAACCGGTAATATGGAGAGGTCCTATGGTTCATTCAGCCATTAAACAAATGGCACAAGATACTGATTGGGGTAGCCTTGATATTTTAATTGTAGATATGCCTCCAGGTACTGGTGACGCTCAAATTACAGTTTCTCAAAACCTACCTTTGAATGGAGCAATTATAATATCAACTCCACAATCTGTTGCTCTAAACGATGCAAAAAAAGCAATAGGTATGTTTCAAAAAGTTGATGTCAAAATTCTTGGCATTGTAGAAAACATGTCCTATTTTATTCTTCCAGATGGATCTAAGGAGGATATCTTTGGTAAAGATGGAGGAAAAAACTTAGCTAATGAATTAGAGGTTAATTTTATTGGGTCTATTCCTCTAGATAAAGAAATCAGATTAAATTCTGATTTAGGTGACCCTTCAAAGCTTGAAGAAAATTATTTCGATAAAATAGTTAATTCTTTTTTAAAAAATTTAAAATTAAAAATTTAATTTATGACCAGGAACATTCCAATCTGTTTTTACTAATCTACCGGTTGAAGAGAGAGTTATATAAGCTGTCTTTAAATCATCTCCACCGAAGCAAATATTCGTAGTAAGTAAATCATCTGTTTCAAAAAATTCATAGCCGGATTTATCTGGAGAAATTCTTGTGATACCGCCTTTAAATATTGTTGCGACATTTATCCAACCTTCAGAGTCTACCGCCAAAGAGTCAAACAAAGCTAATTCAGATGAACCATGGATAAAATGCATACCACTATGTACTCCAAAGGATTTTGGTCCACTTATAACTCCAGGCTCAGTTATTGGATAACCCCATAATCTACCAGGAGTAGTATCGGCCACATAAACAATATCTTCATTTGGAGATAGACCTACCCCATTGGCGCTTTCAATGGGAAAAACCGCTTCTTTTATAAACTTACCATCAGGTGTTGCATAAAATAATGCTCCCTGATCTTTTTGTCTTCCATAAGATTTGCCAAGATCTGTAAACCAAAACCCGCCATTTTTATCGAAAACAATATCATTGGGTCCTTTTAGTGGGTTACCATCACATTCAGTGTAAATTGTTTCTATTGAACCGGTTTTAAGATCAACCTTTTCTATTCTTCCGCCAGAGTAATTATTGCCCTGACCTCCGGGTATTAAAAG
>CACLNZ010000027.1 GCA_902608415.1 uncultured PS1 clade bacterium | reverse complement strand
GGTTTTTCGTTATTTTAAAGTTACTAACTTTTATTCTAATCGGTATACACTTGTTGCAGCCTTCGCATACTTGATTATAAAGGATGTTTTGACTTCTTCTAAATCCCCTTGATATCAAAAGATTATAAAAATCTTTATCCTTAGATCCCTTAATAAAAGTAAATAATTTTCTTTCCTTTTGATCAGGTTGATAAACGCATTCAGCTGAGTCTGAGATATAAAAATCTTCTTTATGAATATTTTCTAATTTATTCAATTTAATAACCAAAAAAACTAATCATAATTGTATAGCTTAACCACATTAATAAAACTAGTGGGATTCCTGATGTAAGATAATCTTTAAATTGATAATTTCCTGGACCCATAACTAACAGGTTAGTTTTGTATCCAATGGGTGTCGCAAATGAACAATTAGCCGCAAAAATTAAACAGTAAATAAATGGTTCAGGTTGAATATTAAAATCGCTAGCAAGGTTAATTGCTATTGGAGCAAACAATACTGCAGTTGCGTTATTACTTAAGAAATTTGTAATTACTGCAATAAAAATAAAAAACAATGATAATACCGTTATCATATCAAAGTTTATTAAAAGATTTTTTAAAAAATCAGCAATATAGAGGGCTCCCCCTGTTTCCTGAAGCGCCGTAGATAACATTATTGATGAAGCAACTAACAAAAATATTTTTGTATCGAGGGCAGATACAGCATCTCTTATAGTTAGCACATTTGTTAATAACATTAAAATTACGCCAAGTAATGCGGCTACTGTAATATTTAATAGACCTGTTGCTGCAGATAAAATAGTAACTGCAAAAATGATTCTGGACCGAAGAATAAATTGTTTAGCTGGAAGATAAATAGCCGACCATTCAATCGGGAAGATTTCTTTTTTTCCTCTTAATTTTTTAATATCCTCCTCTTCACCTTTTATTAATAATATATGACCTGCTTCCATTTTTTGATATCTAGGTAAATTTCGTAAGAATTTTTTATCATTTTTAATTCCAATAATTTTACAATTCGTCTCTGCTTCAAAGTTAGTTTGTGTAATATTTCTACCAATAAAAAATGATCTTGGTGTAACTGAGGCTTCGATTAAAACTCCTCTTTCTGATGAAAAATTATTGTCGTCAATAGAATTAAATATATTATCATTAGATTTAATTTTTTCAGTGAGTTGATTTTTTGTAATTTCAAGAACCAACTTATCACCAATTTTTATTTCAATATCTTCAAATGGAGGTAAGATTTTTTCACCATCTCTTAATACTATATTTACTGCTATATCTTTAATGTCAGATAAGATTCCAGAGGTAAATTTTTTGCCAATTAGAGGGTTTTCTTCGTTAACTACAATTTCTACTAAATAAATTCTACCACTTTCAAAATTTTCTTTGCTATCCTCAACAATGCCTTTATTTTTTTTTTCAAGTATTCTAGGTAAAATAAAAATTGCATAAATAAAACCTACAGAAGCTAGGATTATTCCTTGATTTGTGAATTCAAAAAAACCAAGCTCACGTCCAATTAGATTAGATGTAGTTCCTGAAACTAGTAAATTTGTGGATGACCCTATTAATGTTGTCATGCCGCCCAATATTGAGACATAAGAAAGAGGTATTAAGATTGATCGTGAAGACACATCCATTTGCTTGCTAATGGCAATTATTATTGGAATGAACATTATAATAATAGGCGTATTGTTTAATGTTGCGCTTAAAATAAAGACCAAGAACATAATTCCATAAAATTTATAAATTGTATTTTTATCTCTATCACCTGAGAGCCAAACTGCTATATCTTCAAGGGCGCCTGTAACTAGCAATCCATGTCCAATAACCAATAAACTCATTAAAGCTATTAGCGCCGGATTAGCAAAACCTTGTAATAATAAATTAATATTTATTGGCCCTCCTGAAGAAAGCCCCAAAATAGGACTGTTTTGAAAAACCAATAAAAGAACAACAATTGAAAATAAAGAAATTATCTCCATTCTTATTTTATCTAATGAATACAATATCATAGTAAGTAGTGTTAATCCAAAAACTATCCACATATAAAATTCCTGTGTCATCAAGAAGTTTCTCCTAAATCTTTAAAGCCAACCTTATAAAACAAATCATGTATACAAGCTCTTTTGTCATTTAATAAAGGGTAAATAAAGTAAGTTAAAGTAATTACTCCAATAGGAAGAACCGCAAAGAAAATGAAAGAGTGAATAAAAGCATGTTTTTTTGTAAAATTATCTCCTTTTTTAAGACATAAATTAAAATTCATGATTATCATCCCATATGTTGCTTGCCCTTTGCTTCCCAAAGTTAAACTAAAATATGATGAAAAAACCACAGGAATAATAAAATAATATGAAGTGTAAAATAAATTTAAGATAAAGAAATTAATTATCTTGATAGACAAAAAAACCAGCAAAGATAGGTTTATGACAATAATTATATCTATTATTGATGCTATAAACCTTCTAATTAGCTGCCTATCGAATTCTGTAATTTCCATAAACATAATTTTAATTAAATTAAAATATAATTAATAGTATAAGTTTTTAATTGAATTTTTATAAGGCTTAAAAATGCATATATCTTTTAATAAGAGTCAATTTATGGCTTTTGCTCATCGAGGTGGTACCGAATTTGCCCCTGAAAATACTTACGAAGCTTTTTCTGCTGCTGTAGATATTGGTTATAAATATCTTGAAACAGATGTTCATCCTAATGCTGATGAAAAGTTAATGGCATTTCATGATCCCACTTTAGATAGAGTAACAAATCATAGAGGAAAAATTCGAGATTTTACTTCGCAAGAATTAAAAAAAATTCGAGTTAATGATAAATTCAAAATACCTTTTTTAGAGGATCTATTAGATTCTTTTTCTCAAAATTATTTTTCAATAGATATGAAATCAGATGAAAGCGTAAGACCTTTAATAAAACTAGTCAAAAAAATGAATGCTATTGATAGAGTATGTTTTGCATCATTTAATCAACAGAGATTGAGTTATGTCCGTGAAGAATTTAATAATAAGTGCATTACATCAATGGGGCCAAAAGAAATAGCAAAAACCAAATTATTTTCAATATTTAATATAAAGCATAATGTTTTGCCGTTGATATCTTCGCTTCCAATTAAAAGATATAAAATTGAATTGCTAAATAAAAAGCATATTGATTTTTTAAAATTATTAAATATTAAAGTAATTGCATGGACTATAAATGATACAAATGAAATTAATAGACTTATAGACTTAGGGGTAAACGGAATAATGACTGACAAAATTTCGGTTTTGAAGGAAATTTTAATTAAAAAAAATCTTTGGCAACAGTAAAAATATTTGTGTTATTAGATAAACCGATATACAAAATATTGTATCTATACAGAAAGATCGTTCAAAATTATGTCAGAAACAACAAAAACAGCACAATATGAAGATTTTGAAGATTTCTTTTCAAGGAGCTTAAAAGAATCTGATCCAAGATTATACGAATCTTTATCTCAGGAATTTATTAGGCAACAAGAACATATTGAGTTAATAGCATCAGAGAATATTGTTTCTAGATCTGTTTTAGATGCTCAAGGATCTATAATGACAAATAAATATGCTGAGGGATATTCAGGTAGAAGATATTATGGAGGTTGTGAATATGTTGATTTAGCAGAGGATTTTGCCATTTCAAGAGCATGTAAATTATTTGATTCAAAATACGCCAATGTCCAACCTCATTCAGGATCGCAAGCTAATCAAGCTGTTTTTCAAGCTCTTTTAAAGCCTGGAGATACAATTTTAGGAATGAGTTTAGATGCTGGAGGTCACTTAACCCATGGTGCAAAACCTAATCAATCAGGTAAGTTATTTAATGCTATACAATATGGCGTAAAAAAAGAAGACAGCTTAATAGATTTTAATGAAGTAGAGACGCTTGCAAATCAGCATAAACCAAAACTAATTATTGCTGGAGGGTCTGCATACCCAAGAGTAATAGATTTTATAAAATTTAGAGAAATAGCAAATAATATAAATGCTTATCTTTTAGTTGATATGGCGCATTTTGCAGGTCTTGTAGCCTCAAAAACTTATCCGTCACCAGTGCCTATTGCAGATATTGTTACTACAACCACACATAAAACTTTGAGAGGCCCTAGGGGCGGTTTAATTCTCACTAATAATGAGGATATTTCTAAAAAAATAAACTCAGCAATTTTTCCGGGAATACAGGGTGGACCACTTATGCATACAATATTGGCGAAGGCTGTAGCTTTTGGTGAAGCATTGAGGCCGGAGTTTGTTAATTATTCACAAAATGTAATAGATAATGCAAAAATATTATCTCAAACACTTCTGGAAGATGGTTTTGATATCGTTTCTGGAGGTACAGATAGCCACCTTGTTCTTCTTGATCTTAGACCAAAAGGAATAAAGGGTAATGAAGCAGAGGATATATTAGGAAAAGCAAACATAACTTGTAATAAAAACGGCGTTCCATTTGATCCTGAAAAACCAACTATAACATCAGGTATAAGATTAGGAACTCCCGCAGGTACAACTAGAGGGTTTGGCCAAGCGGAATTTCATAAAGTTGGAACTTATATTTGTGAAGTCCTAAATGGATTCCAATCAGAAGGCATTAATGCAAAAGCTATTCTAGAGGTTCAAAAAAAAGTAATCGATCTTTGTAGAAAATTTCCTATTTATGAGGGAAATTTATGAGGTGTCCTTTCTGTGGGAATGAAGATACTCAGGTAAGGGATTCTCGTCCCACAGAGGAAGCATCGTCAATTAGAAGAAGAAGACAATGCCTTGCATGTGGAGGAAGATTCACAACTTTTGAAAGAATACAAATGAGAGATTTAACTGTTGTCAAAAGATCAGGAAGAAGAGCACCTTTTGATAGAGATAAATTGATGAGATCTGTTCAAATTTCTATAAGAAAAAGGGATATAGATCCTGAAAAAATTGAAAGAATGGTAACAGGTATTATCCGTCAATTAGAAAGCACAGGTGAGTCAGATATTCCCTCTAACTTAATTGGAAGTTTAATTATGGCAGCACTAAGAGAATTAGATATGGTTGCATATGTAAGATTTGCTTCAGTTTATAAGAACTTTAGAGCTGTTGGTGATTTTGAGGATTTTGTTGGTGAGCTTGATAATCCTCCAAGTAAAATTGATGATTGAATTGCTCGGCAATCTATTTTAAGAAATAAATACTATGAAAATAATAAGGGATGATAATTTCTTTATGAATCTAGCTATTAATATAGCTAAAAGAAAAAAGGGAATGACAGGGGTTAACCCATCAGTTGGATGTGTTGTTGTTTCAAAGAATAAAACTATTATTTCTACCGGAAATACCGGGTCAAATGGATCACCTCATGCTGAAATAAAAGCATTAAATGGTATACAGATTGAAGCTGGTTCAACATTATACACAACTCTAGAGCCATGTTTCCACTCAGGTAAAAACCCTCCTTGTGTTGATGAAATAATTAAAAGTGGAATTAAAAGGGTTGTTGTTGCATCTTTAGATAAAAACCCTCTAGTTAATGGAAAAGGCATTAAGAAATTAAAAAATTCTGGAATAATTGTTTTACAAGGCGTTTTAATAAAAAAAACCGAAGATCTTTATGGTGAGTTTTTTAATAGAGTGACTTATGGTATTCCCGGAATAAATATTAAAATTGCAAGTTCGGCTGATGGAAAAACAGCTTTAAAAAATGGTAAATCAAAGTGGATAACAAATAAGTTATCAAGAAATTATGGTCATAAGTTAAGATTGTGTAATGATGGCATAATGGTTGGAATAAATACAATTTTGAAAGATAACCCATCATTAACATGCAGACTACCAGGGCTTACAAAATTTTCACCCTCAAGGTTTGTTATGGATACAAATCTTAAAATTCCAGTTAATTCTAAAATCATAAATACAGCTAAAAAGAATGAAACTATTATTTTTACTTCAAAATATTCATCTAAAAGAAAAGTTAGAATTTTAAAAAATAAAGGCGTTCAGGTAATAAGAATACCAAAAACAAAAAAAGGATTATCGCTAAATAGCGCATTAAAATTTCTTGGTAAAAAAGAATATAATAGCCTTTTAATTGAGGGAGGAAATAAACTTATAGCTTCTGCTATTAATTCTTCTCATTTAAATAAAATTTTTTGGTTTTCATCAGAAAAAATTATAGGTGAAGAAGGAAAACCTAGCGTTGGTAAGCTTAATATTGCTAATCTAGATAATAGCCCAAATTTGATTCTTCAAAATATGATTAATTTGGATAATAATTATCTTAAGGTTTATGGGGTAAGAAAATAATGTTTACTGGAATAATTACTGATATAGGGGAGATCATTGATATTACAGATAATAATCATCGACTAATTAAAGTTGCATGCTCATACAATAATAAAGAAATTGATATTGGTGCGTCGATAGCTTGCTCAGGTGTATGCTTAACAGTAATTAATAAAGGGTTTGAGCAAAGTCAAAACTTTTTTGAGGTTGAGGTATCAAAAGAAACTGATGATAAAACAACTACAAAATTTTGGAGAAATGGAACTAAAATAAATTTAGAAAAAAGCCTAAGAGTGGGTGATGAGATAGGAGGTCATTTCGTATATGGCCATGTTGATTGCTTAGGTGAATTATCTAAAATTCATGAAGATAAGAACAGCAACATATATTCAGTAAAGTATCCAAAAAAATTTAGTAAATTTATTGTTGAAAAAGGTTCTATTTCTCTAGATGGAATTTCACTAACAGTTAATCAAGTGAATGATAATGAAGAACCAAATTTTTCGGTAAATATTATTCCACATACTAAGGAGTTTACCACATGGTCTGATATTGCTATAAACTCGAAAATTAATTTAGAAGTAGATCCCATTGCAAGGTATGTCTTGAAAAGTAAGTAGTATGAAAAATTATCTATCGCCAATTGAAGATATTATTGAAGAAGCAAAAGCAGGAAAAATGTTTATTCTTGTTGATGCTGAAGATAGAGAAAATGAGGGTGATTTAGTAATTCCTGCAATTGATGCTACTCCTGATATGGTTAATTTTATGGCTAAGTATGGAAGAGGTCTTGTTTGCCTTCCTCTTTCAGAGGAAAAAGCAGATCACTTGAATCTTAAATTAATGTCGGATGATAATAAATCAAGACACAAAACACCGTTTACAGTATCTATTGAGGCTAAAGAAGGCATATCAACTGGTATTTCAGCTAAAGATAGATCTACAACTATACAAACAGCAATTAATCCTCAAGCCCGAGAAGAAGATATTGTAACTCCTGGTCATATTTTTCCCTTAAAGGCTAAAGATGGAGGAGTTCTTGTTAGAGCTGGACATACAGAAGCAGCAGTAGATATTAGTAGGCTAGCTGGAAAAGATCCATCTGCAGTTATATGTGAAATAATGAATGATGACGGAACAATGGCTAGATTACCGGAATTAATTGAGTTTGCAAAAATTCATCGCTTAAAAATTGGTACTATTGCTGACTTAATAAATTACAGAATTAGAAACGATCATATAATTTCAAAAGTTTTAACAAAAGAAATAGATATCCCTAAGTTTGGAACATGGGATTGTTCAGTTTACAAGAATAATATTGATAAATCA
>CACLNZ010000026.1 GCA_902608415.1 uncultured PS1 clade bacterium | reverse complement strand
AAAAGATGGCAAATTTCATCTAAACCAAAAGGTATTGAGACTGCTGCAAAATTTAAAGATTTTGGAACAGAAAGAATTGATCCTGATAGGTATACTTCTAAAAAATTTATGGAATCTGAGTGGGATAATGTTTGGACCAAAACTTGGTTAATGGCGTGTTCTTCAACTGATATTAGCGAAGTTGGTGATTATTTTAATTTTAATATAGGTAAGGAATCCATAATTGTTATGCGATCCTCTGAAAATAGTGTTCACGCTTTCTATAATGTCTGCCCTCATCGAGGTAATAGACTATTCTTTGATGATTTTGGTTTTGTTAAAGATATAGCGTGTAGATTTCATGGTTGGAAATTTAATCTCGATGGAACAAATCAAAAAGTAACTGACTCAGAAACCTTTCGTGAAGAAGTTCTTTGTTATGATTTAGATTTGTCAAAAGTAAAGGTTGAAGAGGAATGCGGTTTTGTTTGGGTAAGTATGAATGATAATATTGTGCCTGTTAGAGAGTATCTAGGAGAAGTTGCTAAACATTTGGATTTATATGAAATAGATAAAATGAATGTTATTCGTCATGCAAAATCAGATTGGGCAGCAAATTGGAAAACAGGACTTGAATCCTTTTATGAAACCTATCATCTATCATTTATCCACCCCCAAACACAAGGAATGATGGAAGACTATTATGTGCCAATAGATACTTGGGCAAATGGAATGAATAGAATGATTGTTCCTTTTGTTGAGCCAAGTAAGAGGCAAGAAGGTGGGGATTTAATTAATGAGGCAACTAACATAATGCTTGCTGATGTTGGTATTGATCCCTCTACCTTTGATGGAAACGCATTGGATGCAAAAAAAGCTATACAGAAAAAAAAGAGAGAGTTTTCTAAAACATTTAATCTTGAATATGAGCGTTACACAGATGCACAACTTACAGATAGTTTTGTTTATGGAATATTTCCTAATATACAATTAGGTTGTCATCCCGAAGGTGTGTTCGTTCATAAATTTATGCCTCACCCAGATAATCCAGAATTATTTACATATGAAACTTTTATTAATTATAGATCGGTTGATAATCCTGATTACCATGTCCCTGGTTGGTTTGGTCTACCAGAGGATACCGACACAAGTGGAAAAGTTCGTCCTGAAATTACTCATTACCCAATAGGAGTAAAGCCCGATTTAGGCGAAGTCTTAGATCAGGATGCTGAATTAATTCCTTTTGTTCAAGATGGAATTCGGTCTAGAGGTTTCAAAGGACCTTTATGGAGTGAGCAGGAACTAAGGTTAAGGCATTTTCATTATCAAATTGATCAATATATAAATGCAAAATGAGGATATTTAATAATGACTATTAATGGTTTACATCATGCAGCGATATCAACTCCTGATATTGAAAAGCTTATGAAATGGTATAGTAAAAACTTTGGTTTTGAAGAAGTTTCAAGAACAGAATGGCCTATAGGTTCAAAAGAAATTGACGATGTTGTTGGATTAAAAGATAGCTCAGCTAAGCAGGGATTCTTAAAATGTGGAAATATTATGATAGAATTTTTTGAATATTCTTCACCTCAATCTCATCCGATGGATAAAAATAGACCTGTAAATAACCATGGCCACACTCATGTATGTGTCGATGTAACAAATATTGAGGATGAATATTTAAGATTAATCAATAATGGCGTTGAATTTCACGCTCCTCCTCAAGATTTTGGTCAAGTTAAGGCAACATATGGAAGAGATTGTGATGGAAATGTATTTGAGATTCAAGAGATAGTTGATCCACAACATCCAGCAAAGGTTTTCGATGTCTAATAACAAAAACGAAGAATATTTATTTCACCTGCTACAGGATATTTATTTTGATAACATAGATACGGCTAAAGCTGATGAAGCTTCAGAAGCAATGCATAATGATGTTAGATGGGTTCATAATCAAGTATGGGAACATGATGCGCATAAGAGTAATATTAGAGATACTTTCAACGGACGAGAAGAAGTAAAAGAATTTTTACGCAAAAGGGTTGTAGAGATGCAGATTGAGGGTATTATTCATAAAGTTGAAAATGTTGTTTCTGATGGTAAATTAGGTGCTTTTAAAGCAAATGTTATTGGTACAGATAAATCTAAAAAGCCTTTTTTCGGTTTAGTAGAAATAAAAGACGATAAAATTATTTATTACAGAGTATTACCTTTGGAATAAAACACTTTATCCAAAAACCTTTTTACCTAAATCATATTCTTTTAATTTGAATTTTTGTACTTTCGTTGATGACATCGGCCAATCATTAACAAATACAACATAGCGTGGAATTTTAAAATTAGATATTTTTCCTTTTGCAGATTCTATAAGCTCCTCAGCAGTTATAGTTGCGCCTTCTTTTTTTTCAATAAATAGCGCTGGTACTTCACCTAACCTTTCATCATCAACACCAATGACTTGGCTAATCATGACTCCTTCTTGATTATTATAAAAAGACTCAATTTCTAAAGCAGCAACATTTTCGCCACCAACTTTTAACATATCTTTCAATCTTCCATGATAACTAATAAATCCATCTTCACTTAGTGATCCAAAATCACCTGTTGATAACCATCCATCTGAAGATATAGTTTCCTTAGTTTTGGTTGGATCATTTAAATAACCTTTAAATACTGTAGGTCCACTTATTTCAATTAGACCTTTTTCTCCTGAAGCCATTACTTCACCTGTTTCTGGGTGAATAATTCTAATTTTAACTCCATTAAATGGTTTTCCGCTTGTTGTAATTCTTTTTTCTAGAGGGTCATCTGGTGAACCATATGAGCAAACACCACTCGCTTCCGTTAAACCATATGCTGATACTAATTTTGCGCTAGGTAATGCTTCTTGGAATGATCGCAATGTATCAACTGGAGCAACATTATTAATAATTCTTAGTTTTGATAATTTAGAAGAACTAAAGTCAGGATGATTAACAAGAGCAAGCATAACAGCAGGAAATGCAGGAAATGCAATAGATACTTCTGAATCTTCAAGAACTTTTATAGATTTATCAGGATCAAAATGTACTGTAGAAATAAATTCTGATTTTGCCATCAAACATGCTGAAAAAGGAAGAATTGATGACATATGAAACATTGGAAGTGGATCCCAAAAAACATCTTTATCCGAAATAGTCCATCTTTCCATCATTGCGCTTGTCGCATGCATCATATTATTATGGCTCAAAGGACATCCTTTTGGATTTGATGTAGTACCGGATGTATACATAATGAATGCGGTATCCTCTCCTTCACTTTTAGGTTCATCAAGATTTTCTGATGATATATTTAAGTTTAAAAAATTATCAAAGTTTAACAATCTCCCATCTTGAGAGCCACCTATGACATAGGTATTGATAAGTGAGTCAATTTTTTGGTCATTTGTATCTAAAACTGACAATATAAGGTCAGAGAAATTTGTTATTTCGTCTGACTCAGAAGAGATGAACAAATATTTACATCCGCTGTCCTTTAAAACATAATCTAATTCATGTGTTTTATATCTAGCGTTTATACATACAGGTGATAATCCAGCATACATTGCACCATACATTAACTCTAAATATTCAATTGAATTGAAAAGGAGTATTCCTATTTTATCTCCTTTATTTAAACCAAGAGCTATAAATCTTTTTGCATGAAGTAAAATATTTTCAGAAAATTCAAAATTACTTCTTTCAATATCGTCAACGGTTAGACAATTATTGTCTTTGTTTTTTTCATTATAGTTTGTTCCAAGTGCAGCAATATTTTTAATTTCTTTTGAAACCACGCAATTTCCTCCCTCAACAAAAATCATATTGGAAATATAATTTTAATATGCAAATATTAACGAAGAAAAACAACAAATAAATGAGGATAATGATGGCTTTCACTTTTATAGCTAGAATGAAAATTTTACCTGAAAAAAAAGATCAGTTTATAAAGGCTTGTGAAAAACTTGAAATAGCAGTGCAAGAAAATGAGAAAGGTTGCTTGTATTATAAATTTTATAAATTAAGAGAAGAAAATGCATATGCAGTTATAGAGTCATTTGAAAATGAGGACATGGATGAAGAGCATCAACAAACTCAGCATTTTAAAGATATAGTGCCTGATCTTTTAGAATGCCTTGATGGCACATATACACGTGAGTTTTTAGATCCTTTGAGATAGCTTAATGATTAATATAGGTTTAATAACTTCAAAACAGGCTAAAAGACAGCCAAATGCATGGGCTGTTTATGATAATACATCTCAAAGAAGAGTAACATTTAAAGAACTTGATGATTTAGTAAAAAAAATTGCGAATGGTCTTTTGTCACTTGGTTTAGAAAAAGGGGATAGGGTATCTATTCTTTCACAGAATTCTATTGAATATTTGGCTTTATTTTTTGCTTGCGGGCAGGCTGGTTTAGTTGCACATGCATTGAATTGGCGTTTGGCAAAAACTGAGATTGCTAAAATTATTGAAAATGGTGAACCAAAAGTTTTCATCTGTGAGGCACAATTTAAAGATATAAAATCTGAGCTTCAGAAGGAAATTAATTTTGTAGACCACTGGATAGAGTATGGAGACGGAGGTGATAATACTTTTGAAAAATTAATTGATTCTTCTTCGAGCGAAGAGCTTAAGCAAGCTCAAACTGTGGGTGATGAAGATCCCTTTTTCATTCTTTATACGGGCGGAACAACAGGAGAATCGAAAGGGGCTTTACATACACACAAATCTGCTTATTTCGGAATGCTCAACCAAACAGTTGCTGAAAGAATAGTGCCCTCTGATGTTTATATGTTAACAGGTCAGATGTTTCATATACCCGTTTTACTAGCCATGAATTATACGGCGCATGGTTGCCCAATAGTTCTGATGAATTTTGATGCAAAGTTAGCTCTTGAATTAATTCAACAAGAAAAAGTTTCAGGGTTTTTAGGTATAACAACAATGTTGAATTGGATGATGGCAGTAGAAAATTTTAATAAATATGATCTTAGTAGCCTTAGATGTGTTCAATATGGTGGAGGCCCAATGCCTTCAACAGTCATAAAAGAGGTTCTTAACAAATTACCATGTCAAATCATTCAAGGTTATGGACAAACTGAAGGCACAACAATGACTTTCTTGTCTCAAGAAGACCATATAAAGGCAGCTATTGAGGGCATTAATGAAGAGAGGTTGAAATCCTGCGGAAGAGAAGGCTTTGTTACATCTGTTCAAGTTGTTGATAAAGATGGAAACCCAGTTCCAAATGATGGTGAAACACCTGGCGAAATTATTGTTCGATCTGACGCTAACATGGTTGGATACTTTAGAAGGCCTGATTTAACAGAAAAAACTATTCGAAATGGCTGGATGTGGACAGGTGACATAGCTACTTGGGATCAAGATAATTATATTTTTATTAAAGATAGAGCAAAAGATATGATTATTTCAGGTGGTGAGAATATTTATTCTGTTCAGGTTGAAGAAGCAATTTGTAAACATGAGGCAGTACTAGAAACTGCTGTTTTTGGAATTCCTGATGATGAATGGGGTGAGTCAGTAAAGGCATATGTAGTTTTAAAACCCGATATGCATGCTAGTGAAGATGATATTATAAATACTGCAAAAAAACATCTTGCATCATACCAAAAACCAAAATCTGTTAAATTTATAGATGAATTACCAAAGGCACCAACTGGAAAAATTCTTAAAAGAAATTTAAGAGACCCTTATTGGGAAGATTCAAACAAAGAAATTTAGATATCAGCTTTAGCTACTATATCTGATAAAGTTTGCAGGAATCTTGCTCCAACAGCTCCATCAATACCTCTGTGATCACAAGACATAGTTACAGAAATTTTATCATCTTCAAGTTTTCCAACAGCTAGTATTCCACATTGTGGAGGATTAATAACTGCTGTGAAGGATTTAATACCAAGCATACCGAGGTTTGATATTGAAAAAGTTCCTCCCTGATAATCTTCTGGCATTAGCTTATTATTATGAGCTAAGTCAGATAATCTTTTCGCATCTGAAGAGATTTCTTCAATCGATTTCTCGTTAGCTTTTTTTACAATTGGTGTAATTAGACCCGCATCAGTAGCCACTGCAATTGAGATATCAGCGTTTTTAAATTGTAAAATTCCTTCGTCGGACCAATTAATATTTACTTCAGGGTGTTTAGTTAATGCTAAAGCAACACACTTAATTAGTAGATCATTTATTGAAATTTTTTCTTTTTTATCTTTACCCTTATTAAGCTTTTCTCTTTCAGCAGATAACTTTTTGGCATCGAGATCCACATTAAGGTAAAAATGTGGAGCAGTATTTTTTGAAGCTGTTGTTCTCTCAGCAATAACTTTTCTCATTCCGCTGTGAGGTATAAGTTCTGAAGGATTATCAGATGATGGAATTGAACCTGTATCAGCGCCTTCTTCACCTTTATAAGCTGCAAGTTTAGCTGGATCGGCAACTTGTTCAACATCTTGAACAGATATTCTTCCTCTTCTTCCAGAAGGTGTTATTGTCGAAACATCTACTTCTAATTCAAGTGCGACTTCCCATGCTTTGGGCGATATATTGACATTCTCTGGAGGAGAATCAGGTAATTCACCACTTGATTTTGGTTTCTCTTGAGAGGCTGCTGGCTTGGGAGATTCAACCTTTTTTTCTGATACTGCACTTTCAGGTTTAAAGGATGAGTCGACAGGCACAAATTCATTAATGTATTGATCAACTTCTTCGTCAGTTATTTCTTCTGAAGCAAAAACAGCCAATAGAGCTCCAACAGGATATGTTCCATCAATATCAACAATTTTTTTACGACACAAGCCATCAAATTCAGCTTCAATTTCATTTGATATTTTATCAGTCTCAACTACTAACAAAGGATCGCCTTTGGAAAAAGAAGATCCTTCTTCAATTAACCATTCTGTAAGTTTACCTTCCTCCATTTCGATGCCCCATTTAGGCATCGTAAGAGCTTCAATCTTCTTACTCATATTAAAATTTCCTATTTAAAGTTTACAACTTCAGCAACTGCATCTCTAATTTTTGTAGGAGATGGTACAAACTCACTTTCAAGTTCTTTAGCAAATGGAACCGGTGAATGAGGACCAGTTATTTGTCTGATTGGAGCTTTTAATGATGAAAAAACCTCCCCAGCTGCTAAAGCAGCAATGTCAGAAGCAAATGAACATCTTGGAGGAGTTTCATCAACCACAACAAGTCTGCCAGTTTTTTCAACGCTATCTAGGATAGCATCTTCATCTAGAGGGCTTGTTGTTCTTGGATCAATGATATCACAAGTAATGCCATCATCCGCCAATGCTTGTGCAGCATTTTCACAAAAAGAAACCATTCTTCCTGTTGCTACTAATGTGCAATCATTACCTTCAGAAACCATTCTTGCTTTTCCAAATGGAACAAGATATTCGCCATCAGGGACTTCTCCAGAAATAGTGTATAATGTCTTGTGTTCAAAAAATATTACTGGATCATCATCTCTAATAGCCGTTGTTAAAAGACCTTTTGCATCAGCAGGAGTTGAAGGCATAGCAACTTTTAAACCTGGAATTGCTGTAACCAATGGATGCAAGGACTGACTATGCTGAGAGGCAGCATTCATTCCTGCGCCATATGTTGTTCTTAAAACCATTGGGCATGTTGCTTTTCCCCCAAACATATATCTAAATTTCGCTGCTTGGTTCATTAATTGATCTAAACAAAGGCCCATAAAGTCACAAAACATAATTTCAGCAACGGGTCTTTTACCAGCTAAGGCTGCACCAGCAGCTGTACCTGCGATACCAGCTTCAGAAATTGGCATATCGATACATCTATCAAGTCCAAATTCTTCATGTAAACCACCTGTTACGCCAAAGACACCGCCAACAAAACCTGGTTCTGCATGAGGGCTACCAGTTCCACCAACCACATCTTCACCCATTACAAATACATCCTCATCTCTTCTCATTTCAAGAAAAAGTGCGTCCGTTAAAGCTTCTCTATAAGTTTTTTCTGTCATAATTATTCTCCTAAATGCCTAATAAGACACATATACATCTTTAGTTACATCTTCAGGATTAGGTAAAGGCGATTTCTTTGCCTGATCAACTGACTCTTCAATTAGTGAGTTCACTTCCTCGTCTAATTTATTTATATCATCATCTGAAAGAAGTCCTGCTTCAGTAACTTTATCTTTAAAAATAGTTATACAATCATTATTTTCGCGATCATCCTTTAATTCATTTTCAGCACGATAATCTTGAGGATCACCTTCAAAATGACCATAAAATCTCGTAGTTTCAAATTCAACTGCACATGGCCCATTACCTTCACGAGCTTTTGCCACTAATTCTTTCATAACTTCATGTACTTCAAAAAAATCAAAACCATTAGCTTTGACTGTGTGAATACCAAAACCTTCAACACGACTAGCAATACTTTCAGATGCAATAACATAGTCGCAATGCGTATGTTCAGAATAACGATTATTTTCGTATACAAATATACTAGGTAACTTAAGTATTGCGGCAATATTCATTGCTTCAAAAACAGGTCCTTGATTACAAGATCCATCACCACCAAAAGATACAGCAATAGAACCTTTTCCTTCTAATTTTGCAGCTAAGGCTGCGCCAGTAGCTAGAGGTGGGCCTCCACCCACTATTCCATTTGCGCCAAGCATACCAACATCCATGTCAGCAACATGCATTGAGCCACCTTTACCTTTACATAATCCATCAGCTT
>CACLNZ010000025.1 GCA_902608415.1 uncultured PS1 clade bacterium | reverse complement strand
AAAACAAAGAAAGGGTATTTTATATAAAAGAACTCTCTACTTTAATAAACTTAGAAGTATTAATTACGGTATACCACTTTGTTTACTTATGTTAGGTTCCACGGGATTATTGATGCTATTTTCTATTTCTAGTGGAGAATTTAATCAGACAGTAATGAATCATTTTTTTCGTTTAATGGTTGGATTTATATTTTTTATATTTTTTTCTTTTATTAGTTTTCGAATTCTCAGAGTTATTTCTTTTCCAATGTACTTTGTGATACTAGCTATGTTGGCTTGGCTATATATATTTGAGTCTTCGACAGTGTCTAGATGGATAAGTTTAGGCGGAACAAGTTTTCAGCCATCAGAGTTTTTAAAATTTATATTAATTTTAACATTAGCTTCTTATTATAGTTTTTTTGGAGAAAGCAAATCTAGGCAATTAAGATACAATGTGTTCCCAATAATATTAATTCTGGTTCCCTCTTTTTTAATTTTAAATCAACCTGATCTAGGGACGGCTGTTTTACTAATTCTAGCAGGATTTTCGACAGTTTTCTTTTCCGGACTTTATTTGAAATGGGTTGCATTGGGTTCATCATTTGTTTTTGTGTCTATCCCGCTCATTATTACGAATTTAAAACCTTACCAATTGAAAAGATTGGAAGTTTTTCTTGATCCTGATAAAGATCCTTTCGGATCAGGCTATCATATAATTCAATCAAAAATAGCTATTGGTTCTGGAGGTTTAACTGGAAAAGGTTTTATGTCAGGAACACAAAGCCAGCTTAATTTTCTACCTGAAAAACATAATGATTTTATGTTAGCGGTACTTCTTGAAGAAACAGGATTAGTAGGGGGAGTATTTATTTTCTCAATTTTTTTCTATTTTATTATAATATCTATGCATACCTCAATCGTAGCTAGAAGTCGATTCAGTTCAGTCGCATGTGGGTCGATATCTGTATTGATTTTTTTATATTTCTTTATTAATTGCGCTATGATAACTGGGTTAATTCCAATAGTTGGTGTTCCAATACCGATGCTTTCATATGGTGGTTCAGCAATAATTTCCCTTTGTGCCGCAATGGGGTTTGTTCTTAATGCAAGAAGGCAAAGGGATATAAAGATCGAGAGCATATTAGATGCATAGAGTTCATCCAATTGATGCTATAATAGAAGAAAGATGCCCTAAGTTGATGTCTAATAGGTTTTTATGGTCTGCCATAAAACCGATAATTTTTAAAATATTTAAATATAAAGCAGCAAAAGATATTACTGACGAAATTTCTAGTATATCTGGCCTTGAATGCTTTAAATATTTAACTAATCTGCTGAAATTTAATTTAGATATAAGAAATATTGAATTAGTACCAAAAAATGGCCCTATAATATTAGCTGGAAATCATCCAACGGGTCTGACAGACGGAATTGTAATGTTTGAAGTTATGAAGGATAGGAGGCCTGATTATACTCTTTATGCAAATATTGATATGATTAAGCTATCAAAAGGTTTTGAAGATATCATCATTCCTGTTGATTGGAATGATGAGAATAAAAATATTGCTAAAAGCAAAGAAATTTTAAAAAGAACAAAGGAGACTCTAAGTGAAGGTAAATGTTTATTGATTTTTCCATCTTCGCGCCTTTCTAAAAGAAAAGGTTTAAAATTATTTGAAAGACCCTGGTTAAATACTGTTGTTAAGATATCTAAGAAATATAGTGCACCTATTATACCTTTTCATATGGATGGACATAATTCACTTTTTTATTATTTTTTAGATATACTTAATGAAGAATTAAAGAATATTAGCCTTTTTAGCGAATTAGTAAACAAAGAGGAATTTAAATATACTATTACTTTCGGTCGCCAAATTGATCCATTAGGTATTGATGGCGATATTGATAAAGAAACTTCAAGGATCCAAAATCATGTCGAATTTTCGCTTGGTAATCCTCCTTTAGTCCTATAGTTTTGTTATTAAAGGGTTTGAAAATGAATAAAAAGATAAATTCACCTGAAAACTATAATCTTATTGGTAAAAAAGCTCTTATTACTGGGGCCTCATCTGGTATAGGTAAAGATATCGCATATATTATGGCTGAAAAAGGTATCAATTTGATCCTTTTGGCAAGGCGTGAAGATAACCTTATTAAGATAAAGAAAGATATAGAGGATAAGTTTTCAATAAACATAATAGTTATTGCAGCAGATTTAAGTCAGATATCTGAGTATGAAAGAATTTATGATGAATGTAAAAGCAATGATTTTATGCCTGATTTTTTAGTCAATAATGCTGGCTATGGAACTTTAGACGATTTTCATAAGATTTCTTATCAAGACCACATCAAGTTTATTAATGTTTTATCAACATCAGTTGTTTCTTTAACCCAGCTATTTATACAAAATATGATTAGTAATGGTTTTGGAAGAATTATTAATATTGCATCACTTGCTGGATTTGCGCCAGCATCAAACTCTGGGGGCATGTATACTGCTGTTAAATCAATGGTAATTAAATTTTCAGAGGGCATTCACAAAGAATATAAAGATAATAATATTTATTGTTGTGCTGTTTGTCCAGGGTTCACTCATACAGAATTTCACGACCAAATGGGAGAATTTAAAGGTTCTATACCAGGTTTCATGTGGATGAATTCAAAGACCGTTGCCGAACAAGCTTTTAATGAAACAATGAAGGGTAAAGATTTATATATAAATGGAAGAATTAATAAGTTTTTGGCTTTCCTTATGTGGTTAACTCCAAAATGGTTAACAAATTTATATTACAAACTAATTATGAGAAAGAGACCTTAAAGGATTTTTGGAATAATTATTTTTCTCTTTTTTGGGTAATCTTCAAATTTTTCCTTGTACCACTTATGATTACTTATAGCTCTTGGAAGTAGATTAAATATTGTCCAGAAGAAGAATACTAATCCAGATACACTCCAAGTGAGAATAGCCCATCCAAGCCATTCTATAATTTCTCCCAGATAATTTGGGCTAGATACGTATTTATACAATCCTTCCTGTGGAATTTTGTACCCATATTCTGTATTTTTTGCTAACCGCATTAAAATATTGTCTGAATGAATATTAATGAAGGCGCCTATAAGAAATATTAAAAAACCAATTATGAATACTGGCTCAGTAAACCATGAAACATCATAATTAATATCTAAAAGAAAAAACCAATAGCCATGTAAAAATGTGTTAACGGCATTGAACAAAAAAGCCATTAAGGCAACCAAAACCGGCATTGTTCCATCTTTTTTTATTCTCATCGGCCATATAAAACTTCTATTGAAATAATGTACTGACCAGATAATCAAAAAGAAAATGAGAACAGGATTACTAAATCCATCATAAAGAAAATAGTATATCCAGAAAAGATATAATGCTGGGCTTTCCATTACTATCCAACCAAGTCTTTTGGGTATAGTTAATCCCCAGCCTGATCTTGAGTGTCTACCATAGGGAGCACTTATTATAAGTAAAATGATGAAGGTAATAATACCAATAGTCATCCATATGTTTATCAAAATAGGGTACATAGTAATTATAGGTTATCATAAAAACCTTAAAAGGTGATTCGTTAAATAATATGAAAAGAAAAATTTGGATAAATGGAGAATTTGTTAATTGGAATGATGCGTCAGTTCATATTTTGTCGCATTCTCATCAAAGGGGTTCTTTAATTTTTGGTTTTATTCCTATTTTCGAAAATGAAAATGGAACATTTATTTTTCGTATTGATAAGCATATTGAAAGACTCTATAGCTCATGTCATCTAGCTGGTATTCCTATTGATTATAAGGAAAGTGAATTAATTAACGCTGTTTTTGATGCGGCTAAAGAAAATCCTGGAAGTAAATTTATTAAAATTAGTGTTTACATTGCATCTATCGAAATTGATGTAGTACCACAGGATCCGCTTACCACTGTTGCAATTGCTGCCTATGAGCCTCAGAAAGATATCATCGAAAAGAATTCAAATCCGTTTCATAGATCAGATTATCTAAGTGTATGGATTGAAAAAGACAAACACCAGAGGCGATCAGATATTATTGATCCTCAGATAAAGATTGCCGCCAACTATACCTCACCAATGATGGCCAAGTGGAAGGCAAGAAAAAATGGATATGATGAAATCATTCTTACTGATAGTGAGGGTTATGTAACTGAAGCACCAACATCGAATGTATTCATCGTTAATCAGGATGGAGTGCTTATGACAGCTCATGAGGATCAGGTTTTACACGGCATTACCAGAATGAGTATTATTGAGATAGCTGAAGATGAGGGCATTAGTATCAATATTAGGCGTATACCTCTTAAAGAACTCCAAGATGCTAGAGAGGTTTTTATCACATCATCAAGTCATTTAGTGTGTCCAGTCAAAAGCCTGGATAAAAAGCCTGTTGGGAATGGTGAAATAGGAAAAACAACAATGATTCTCAAAAACCGTTTTCTTAAAGCTACTGAAGGAAAAGATAGTAAATTCAACAAATGGTTAAGTCACATATAGAGAAAATTCCTAATTTTTAACTGAAACATATTTCCCTGATATCTTGTTCAACCTTCTTGAAATTAGTGTAGCAAATATCATTAAGCCAACTATCATACTAATCCACATTCCGCTTTCTCCCATAGGTTGGTTTACTCCGTAATAGGTAAGATAATATCCAAATGGTATTGCAAAAACCCAATATGCGACAATAATGAAGACCATTGTCATAAATGTATCTTTATAACCCCTTAAAGCGCCAAGACTTCCCATGCCAATACCATCTGGGATTTGGAAAATAGCGGCAAATATAATTAAATTGCTTGCGATTGAATAGACCAGTAAGTCTGTCGTATAGAGCGATATTAGTTTATCACCTAGTGTAATTAGCAACGTCATATTAAACAATGCTCCAATAAAACAAAGAGAAACAGAAACCATGGATGAATATCTGGCTTCAATGTATCTTTTTTCTCCTAACAGATTGCCAATTCTCGTTGATGCAGCAAGACCAATTGCTAAAGGTAACATAAAAACAATACTTGCAATATTGAGCGCAACAGCATGGCCTGAAACAATATTTTCTCCAAGTGGAGCAAGAATGATCGCAGCTCCAGAATACATGCTTAGTTCAACAAATATACCAAAACCAATTGGGGTACCAAGTTTGAAGACCTCTAAGGAAGTCCCTAAGGATGGTCCGCTAAATTTACTAAATAATTTATTTTTCTTATATGAATTAGAAAACAAAACAATAATTAGCATTGCAATAAACATAAGTGTTGAGACTATTGTTGTAGCATATCCACAACCAACACCTCCCATCTCTGGTAATCCGAAATATCCATACACAAATATTATATCCAGCGGAATATTTATTAATGCACCCATGAAGACAACTATGAAAACTGGAATTGTGAGAGTTAAACCCTCGCTATATGAACTTAATAGTCTATACAATATATAGAAAAACATACCTATGGAAATTGCTTTGAGATAAGAAATAGATATTGAAGTAATTGTTTCATCAATAGGTAAAAAGATCAGTAATTGACTACCAAAATAGAAAATAATAGCTAAAAGAAATCCTAATAAAACAGCCAACCAAAAGACTTCTCTTACTTTTTGACCAATTTCTAGATCTTTTTTTTCACCATTAAGTTGTGCTACAATTGGAATGACAGAAAAAATTATCCCCGCCATAAACATGAAAATTGGATAAGTAAAAGAATTGGCTATTACAAGACCTGCGAGTTGATCAGCCCCGGCTCTTCCTGCAACTATTGTATCCGTAGCTGACATAATCATAAATGATAATTGTGAACCAAGCATTGGAAAGCCAATACGAAAAAAATATTTGGATTCATTAAAGAATTTATTCATCTATGATACTTTTTCTGATAATCCTTGATGCTGTATCGATAATCGCAACCATTATAAGAATTAATATTATGATAAATAGAGTTTGATCCCAGTATTGCGCCTTCATTCTCTCAGTTAGCTGTAAACCAATTCCTCCAGCACCAACAACACCAAGAATTACTGCTGATCTTGTATTAGACTCAAAGAAATATAAACTTTGCGAAATAAATATTGGAAAAATTTGGGGAATTAATCCGTAACGAATTACTGAAACCTTGTTTCCC
The DNA here is from genome assembly GCA_902608415.1 of uncultured PS1 clade bacterium. Lineage (GTDB taxonomy): Bacteria > Pseudomonadota > Alphaproteobacteria > MED-G09 > MED-G09 > AG-430-B22. The sequence goes on along the minus strand of CACLNZ010000025.1, from coordinate 5,963 downwards.
CCAGTTGATTTTATACCTTCAATTGGTCGAGCGTCAGCATTATCTGTTGCTTCTGAAAATAATTTCCCAAGTGTACCCATATCAACAGTGAATATAGATAGTAACCCAGCAAATGGTCCTAAACCGAATGCTCTTACATAAATAATTGCCCAGATTAAAATATCAACTCCTCTAATAAAATCTAAAAAGCGTTTTATAAGAAAACGTATTAAACCAAATTTGAAAATTTGACGCGAAGCAACAAAACTAATTGGTATACATACCAAAGTGGCTAAGAATGTGCCTAAGAATGCCATACCAAGTGTTTGAGCTAGTCCAGTGAAGATAGAATTAAAATTCCAATTAAAAAAATCATTCCATGTAAACATTGCAACTAAAATAGGTTTCATATTTGAAAGACCAGAAAGTACTTTTCCTAAGGAGAAATCAAAATAATATAAGCAAAAGAGAAAATAGAAAATTACTAATATGTAAACGGTAAAAACTATAGGTGAGCGTTTCCATAAAGGATAAAATGCTCTTGGACAAAGTGATATTAAATCTTTTTCAGACACCTATCTCTCCAATAATTTTTTGCCTAATTCTTCCTGATGAAATATCTATAGTTATAACGGTTAATATAATTAGAAGAATTATTGCGCTGACTTCTTCGTAATAATTAAAATTAATTACAAGATAGAGCTCTTGGCCAATTCCTCCAGCTCCAACAAAACCTATAACAGTTGACGCTCTTATGTTGATTTCAAATCTTAAAAGAGTATAAGAAATTATATTTGGAAGGACTTTTGGAACTATTCCATAACGCATTTCAGAAATCCAATTACCTCCATGAGATCGAATAGCTTCGCAATTATTTAAGTCTGCATTTTCATGTACTTCTGAAAATAGTTTTCCTAATGCACCAGTTGTATGAATAGTTATTGCTATAATACCGGCTATAGGACCGACACCTAGAGCCCAAACAAAAAGTATAGCAAATATAATTTCAGGAACCCCTCTGAGGAATTCTAAAAATCTTTTTACGAGATGGTAGCTATAAGTATTTGGAGTTATGTTTTTAGCTGACAAAAAACTTAATATTAAAGCAAATATAAAACCCATTAAGGTTGATAAAACCGCCATATTAAATGTTTCATAGAGAAGGGCGGCGTATTTTTTAAAATTAAAATACCAATATTGAATGGAACCTTCAGTTTTTGAGTTTTCGAAAATTAAGTTAACATCAAGATTAGGTAGTATTTTAACGATATAATCACCAAGTCTAGGAAAACCATCAATTATTTGAGATAAATTAAAGTCAATTATTGAAGAACTCATAAAAAAAGATACAGCAAAAATAATAATGATAAATATATTCCATAATCTTCTGCTTCTTAATTGTTCAGAATATATAGTTATATGCCTTTTAAGAAGAGAATCATTCATTTTCTAAATCGTATAATTGTTCTGCTAATTCTTTAGTGAGAGAGGATGGTTGACCGTCAAAGACTATTTTTCCATCAGATAAACCAATCAAACGATCACAATATTCTTTAGCTACTTCAAGGGAGTGCAGGTTACATATGACCATAATGCCATCTTGTTTATTAATCTTTTTAATGTCATCCATAACAACTTTTGAGTTTTTTGGATCCAAAGAAGAAATAGGCTCATCTGCAAGTAAAATTGATGGATTCTGCATCATTGCTCTTGCGATAGCTACTCTCTGTTGTTGACCCCCAGAGAGTGTTCCAACTCTTTGTAACGCTTTATCTGAAAGATCTAAATTATTTAAATATGCTAGGGCTTCAATTTTTTCTTTTTTACTGTAAATCTTTAATAATTTCAGTAATTTAAAATTAATACCTAATGTTCCGCTTAAGACATTCGTTAATACATCTAAGCGATCTATTAAATTGAATTGTTGAAAAATCATTGCACATTTCGACCTCCATTGTTTTAATTTTTTACTTTTTAGAGAGGTAATTTCAATTCCATTATAAGCAATAGATCCGCTCGTAGGTTCGATTAGTCGATTAATTAATCTCATGAGTGTAGATTTACCCGCACCCGACTTACCTATAATACCTACCATTTCCCCATCTAATATTCTTATCGAAATATCATTTATAGCTGTAGTTTCAGAAAATTTTTTAACTAGTGAATTAATCTCAAGAGAAGCCATAATTATCCTAAAAAATCATTAAATTGTTTGTATTTAAATATTTACCAAATAATATCCTATTTAATCTATAGGATTACTCAATTTTATGAAAAGAAATTTATATAAAATAATTTTATTAAATTTGATATTTTTTACTCCGATAAAGCTTTTTGCAGGAATTGATGAAAGTATTAATAATTTTCTTGAGCCTGTTTCAAAAGTAGTTTCCAGTATAGTTTTTTATAGTTTTCCTATGGGCTCAACAAATGTTGAGCTGATTGTAATTTGGTTAATTCTAGGAGGACTTTTTTGTACATTTTACTTTAAATTTGTGAATTTTAGTGCTTTTAGGCATTCTATTGCCCTTGTTAGCGGCAAACACACAAGTAGTGATTCTTCTGGAGAGGTTTCGCATTTTAAGGCTCTTTCAACAGCATTATCTGGCACTGTAGGTTTGGGCAATATTGGCGGTGTTGCAGTTGCGATATCTCTTGGAGGTCCTGGAGCAACTTTTTGGATGATATTATCTGGCTTACTTGGGATGTCACTTAAATTTTGCGAATGTACACTTGGAGTTAAATACAGAAACATAAACCCTGATGGAAGTGTATCTGGTGGCGCAATGTATTATCTGACCAAAGGCTTATCGGAAAAAGGGATGCCTATTTTAGGAAAATTTTTAGCTTATATGTTTGCCATTTTTTGTGTATTTGCCTCATTGGGCGGTGGAAATATGTTTCAGGTAAATCAATCTTTGGATTTAATTATTTATGTTTCTGGTGGTCAAGGCGGTTTTTTAGATCTTAATTCGTGGGTTTATGGGGTAATATTTGCATTTCTTTTAGGGGTTGTGATAATTGGAGGCATAAAAAGGATTGCTGCAGTAACATCAAAATTAGTTCCAAGCATGGCAATAATATATATTATTAGTGCGTTAGTTATATTAATTGTAAATATTGATCAAATTCCAATTGCGGTTAAATCTATTTTTGTTGGCGCATTCTCTCCGGAAGGGGTTACAGGTGGATTTTTAGGTGTTTTGATATTGGGCTTTAGAAGGGCGGTATTCTCCAATGAAGCAGGTATAGGTTCTGCGCCAATTGCACATTCAGCAGTTAAAACAAGTGAACCTGCAACGGAAGGCATTGTCTCCTTACTTGAACCATTTATAGATACCGTTGTGATTTGCACCATTACGGCTCTTGTAATTATAACAACTGGCGTTTTTAGTTCAGGCAGTGGCATAGAGGGAGCAAGAATGACAGCCCAAGCGTTTGGATCAGTCCTACCTTGGTTCCCTTATGTATTAGCTATTGTTGCAATTCTTTTTGCATTTTCAACAGCTATTTCTTGGTCTTATTATGGTGTAAAAGCAGTAACATTTATTTTTGGTGAAAAAAAATCCATTGAACTATTATATAAAATAATATTTTGTTCATTTGCAATAATTGGGGCATCTCTGGATCTAAGTAAAGTAATAGATTTATCTGACTCCTCTCTTTTCTTGATGGCAATACCAAATTTAATTGGTGTTTATCTTCTTGCCGGAGTCGTTAAGAAAGAATTTACGAAATATAAAGAAAAGCATATTTTTTAGGTGTTCGTGAAAAAAATTATGAAAATTCGTTTATCTTTATTGATCGCCTTAACTGTTATATTTTTTGGAAATTCTTCGTTTTCTCACCCTGGTCGAACAGACTCTAATGGGGGTCATTACAATAGATCAACCTCCGTTTATCATTGTCATAGTAATACTTGCTCAGATCTAACAGGTGATGAGACGGGCAATAATAAAGGGATAAAACGATATAATAGAAAAGATTGGAAGCATTGGATAGATGAAGATAGAGACTGTCAGAATACTCGGGCAGAAGTATTGATATCGCAATCACAGGTAAGGATAGAATTTGTCACTTCTAGGGATTGCCGAGTACTTAAAGGTTCTTGGATAGGTCAACTAACTGGAGTTCTTCTTACCGATGCATCAGATATAGACATAGATCATGTAATACCGCTTAGTTATGCTCATCGGCATGGAGGATTTTCCTGGTCGTTGTCCAAAAAAGAGCAATTTGCAAACGACTCATTAAACCTTCTTCCTGCATATGATATCGAAAACAGAAGAAAATCTGACAAGGGGCCATCTGAGTATTTACCGTCTGATAAAAATCTTGCCTGCGCTTATATAAAAAGATGGCAAGCGATACGAATTAAGTATGGTTTAAATATCGCGAAAAATGACAAGGTTATTATCCGAGATATGATCTCTAATACCTCCGCAGAGAGTTCTTGCCCATGAAACTCCCTTCCCATTTTAATTCTGTTAAAGGCTTTATAGACCATAATGAAGGAATTTGCCTTTACAATCATGCATTAAAATCTTCAAAAAAAGGTCCAATACTAGAAATAGGATCTTATTGTGGTAAATCAACAATTTATCTTGCTACTGCCGCTAAGGAATATAATGGGTGTGTTTATTCTGTAGATCATCACACTGGATCAGAAGAAAATCAAGTTGGATGGGAATATCATGACATTGAATTGTTTGATGAAGAGACTGGAAGAATAAATTCTTTTCCTGAATTCATACGAAATTTACGTAAAGCCAATTTATTGAATACTGTGGTACCAATAGTTTCAGACTCTTCATTGGTATCAAGATACTGGAAAATACCTCTCTCAATGGTTTTTATTGATGGCGGCCATACAATGGAAGCTGCTTTAAATGATTTCAATAATTGGAAAGATAAAATTATTAAAGGAGGAATATTAGCAATCCATGATGTTTTTCCTAACCCTGATGATGGTGGTAGGCCTCCATACGAAATTTACAGAAAAGCTTTATCAGAGAAAAGCTTTAAGGAGGTTGAGGCTGTTAAATCATTAAGATTGTTAGAGAAATTAAATTAGATAATCATCTAAAAAGATCTTTGATCCTTTCGAAAAATTATGAAGTGCATCGTAAGCCAAAATAACAGCAGCTGAAGTCCATCCAGGCTTTTCCATAGGCCAAAATACTTTTTCAGTAACCTGCCTACCCATCCAATAAGCGCCATCACTATCAATGTAATCATTAGTCCAAGACAATAATTCTGTAGCTTTATCTTTTTTTTGAATTTTAATTAAAGCAATAGCAAGTTCTGCTGTTTCAGCAATAGTAACCCATGGCTGATCCAAGACGCATAAACATCCTTTTTCATTTAGTACATACTTATTCCATTGAGAATTAATTCTTTCTTCCGCTTTTTTTCCAGCGATTGCTCCACAAAGAACAGGATAATACCAATCCATAGAGAATCTTTTTTTTGATTCCCATGTCTTATCAAAGCTCTCAGGTTTATTTTTGATTGCATTTTCTAATTTTTCTAATGACTTATTCCAGTTAGGTTTTTCTTTATTTAATTGTGAGGCACAATTAATTGCGCAAATGAGACTTTTGTATATTGAGCAACAACCAGTCAGAAGTGAATCATCTTTTGGTGCTTCAAGGCTCTTTGCTGCCCATCTAATTGACCCATCCTTCATTTGATTTTCTATTACAAAATTTATAGCTTTTTCTATCATCTCCCAATTATTAGTTAAGTTATCAATTGAATTGTTTATCAGGAAATCATGCCAGCAGGCTGTTGCTATATATGCCGCAAAGTTTGTGTCTCTGAAATATACTTTTGATTCTATATCTCTATTGACGAAAGTGCCTTTTTTTTTATCTAACCAAGAGCCATCATCTAATTGATTTTTTTTTAAATAAGAAAACCCTAAGTCAACTTCTTTAGAATATCCAAGAGTATTTAAAGCCATTACGCATTCAAGATGATTC
>CACLNZ010000024.1 GCA_902608415.1 uncultured PS1 clade bacterium | reverse complement strand
TGGAGTCATTGGTGATAGAGATTTTTTTAATTGGTTAAAAGAAAATGTCGATAATCTAACCAAGCTAAATCAGGATTGTCTAATCTATGCAATTGAAAAATCTTGCTCAATGAAGGCAAATATAGTTCAAAAAGATGAAAAAGAAGAAGGAGATAGAGCCTTACTAAATTTTGGCCATACATTTGGACATGCTCTTGAAAAACACTTTACAAAAAATGAGGTACTTCTGCATGGAGAGGCTGTAGCAATAGGAATGGTATATGCTTCAAAGTTTTCTTCAAATATTGGTGTCCTTAAGAAAGATGAATGTAATGAAATTATAAATCTTATATCTGATATAGGTTTACCTATATCCATAAATGACATAAAAGGTGAAATCACTAAAGAAGAAATCTTAAATTTAATGATGTTTGACAAAAAAAGAGTAAATCAAAAAAATACACTCATTCTATTGAATAAAATTGGTGAGGCTTTTATCAATAATAATGTTTCTGATAAAGAAATAATTGATTTCTTTAATATGGAGAACATTCAATAATGCTTATATCAATAAGTATTCTCATAGGTTCAATTGTAGGTTTAATAATTCTTTCAGCTTTTTTTTCTGGATCTGAAACTGCTATGACAGCTGTATCTGAGGCTAGGATGAAGCATTTATCAGAAAGTGGTGATAAAAGAGCAGAAGTAGTAGAAAAATTAATAGACCGTAAAGCTGATTTAATTAGCACAATGCTATTAGCAAGTAATCTTATAAATATTTTAGCTTCTGCTTTAGCAACAAGTCTTCTTATAACAATTTTCGGTGACTTTGGGATTATTATTTCAACAATTATTATGACTACTTTAATTGTTATTTTTGGTGAGATTCTTCCAAAATTGTTAGCTTTAAAATACAATGACTATTGGGTTCTTGTATCTTCTTATTCAATGGAATTAACCATGAAGATTCTTGGGCCTATATCAAATATAGCCACAAAAATATCTTATTTATTTTTAAGAGATGATGAAGAAATATCGCTTCTTGTTGACCCCCATGATGAAATACGAGGGCAAATAAATATACACCATGAGGATGGAATTGTTAAAAAAGGTGATAAGGATATGTTAGGTGGAATACTTGATCTACCAGAAGTTACAGTTGAAGATGTTATGACACATAGAAAAAATATTCTAACAATTGACTGTGATACTGGTCATAACAAAGTCTTATCCTTAATGTTAGAAAATCCATATACAAGAGTCCCAATTTGGAGAAATGATAAAGATAATTTTATTGGTATTTTACATATTAAAGATCTCTTAAAAAAATCTATATCAAAAGAAAAATTTGAAATAAGTAACATCCTTGTCGAACCTTGGTTTGTTCCTGAAACAACAAGTCTAAAAGAACAATTATCTGCCTTTTTAGAAAAAAAGACACACATGGCTCTTGTAGTAGATGAATATGGAGCTCTAATGGGATTAATTACTCTTGAAGATATTCTAGAAGAAATTGTTGGTCAGATTACTGATGAACATGATAATGAAGATGAGGATATTCTTCCTGAACAAGCAAATATGATAAAGGTTGATGGAGACTCGAGCATTCGCGATATAAATAGAGAATATGGTTGGAAACTTCCAGATGATGAAGCAGCAACAATTGCAGGTCTTATTATCCACGAAACAAGATCAATACCTAAAAAAGGAAGTATATATAGCTTCCACGGCTTTAGATTTAAGATTCTTGATAGACAAAGAAATCAAATAACATCCATTAGAATTCAGAAAGAAATATAAATGTAAGGTGAGACCGATGAGTAAAAGCCTCACCTCCATTAAGTTACTGATTGAGGTTAAACTCTCAGACCTAAATATAGTTGGAAAAGTTATCTCTGTTATCAAAAATTATAATTAACGAATTAATTTCACTCCAACATACATTGTTCTACCTCTCGCATCATGCTGACGTGAGTCATAGCTAAAGTTAGCTGCATCAAATACAAGTGGCGGATCTTCATCAAGGATATTGATACCACCTAAAGTTAAACGAATTTGGTTATCATCCATATCAAAAGTATAATTATATTGAAGATCAACACTAAACCATTCATCAATTTTTGGAGAATATCCTCTTGATTTAGCTGTATCATCCAATGCTCTTGTAGTTTTATAATCTGATATGTGCTTACCGTATAAAGCTAACTTATGAGGCCCACTATTAAGAACAGCCGATAAAGTCATTTTCGTTTCAGGTAAAGATCTTGCAAAATTATCATGGTTAAATAATCCAACAACATCCTGCGTTTCGCCTTTAGCGTTAGGTATTTCATATTTGTTCATATGAGAGCCACTAAGACCAAGCTCTATATCACCGAAACTTGTATCTAAAGAGTAGTTAACCTCAAAATCAATGCCGTCTGTTTTCACATTAGAAGCGTTAAAGTATCCTGTTGTAACACCTATTAGTGTTCCATCAATAGTTCTCTTAACTGCAGGTGCAAGGGGTGTTGCAGCAACAATACCTTGAGCACTTTCAATTGTAATAACATCACTATAATCGATTGACCAATAATCTAATTTTATTTCTAGATTTGACTGTGGTCTCCATATAGCGCCTATATTCAAGTTATCAGACTCTTCTGGAGATAAATTAGGATTACCATCTTGAGCTATACGAATAAAGGTTGTGCCTCCTTTTGGAGTTCCATCTGTATTGAAATCCTGAATTCCTTGTAAACCAACACCACTTGAATAAAGTTGTGATAAGGATGCTTCTCTAAATGATGTACTTGCAGATGCCCTTAATATTAAACTATCAGACACTTCGTAGCGTAATGAAATTTTAGGATCAAATGTACTATCATCCTCAAGCTCCTCATATCTCACCGCGCCATTAACTTGAAGTTTATCTGTGATAGGAACGGATACTTCAGCAAATAGAGCAATTGCATCTCTGCTTGCACTAGACTCCGAACCACCGCCTAAGAAAAGTAAGTCAGCCGGTTTAACCAAGTTTCCTGCAGAGTCAAATTCTACTATAGAGCCTTTATCTCTTTTTAGATCAAATGCTTCCTCTCTATATTGTAGACCAAAAGCTATATCTATATTACCTGCAGCAGTAGATCCAATTTCTCCTGAAAAAACAAGATCAACTACATCTAATTCATTTTCTGACCATGTCTCTTGAGCTGTAGAAATCCATTCTCTTAATGAGGCCGAGTTAGCAGAAGGATCAAATAAATTCCAACTTTCTGTTCCACTTGTACCGCCTTGTCCAGCAATGGCTGCACTAAATCTTGTTGTGCTTGTATCAGGTTGATAAAAATAATGATCTGTCTCACTGTGTGTATATCGTAAATCCCAATCGAATCCTCCAAGATCACCAGTTAATCCTACAGAAAATCTCAAATTATCAATATCCCTTGGCGCGTTCGGTGATGGAAATGCAGAACCAAGAGGTCTTCCAAGCCATAGAACTGGAACACCGAATGGATTGCCGCCTTGTCCAGGTAATATCGCGTTAGATGGACTTAAATAAGATAGAGCAGGATACGAAGGTGACTGAGGATTATCATTAACTTTGATGCTTGAAAATAAAACATCAGCATTAAATTCCATTCCATTAGCTAAATCACTTTTGATAGAACCATAAACATTTTGATGTTCTTCATCATTTACTATATTAAATCTTGGACCATATAAGAAACCACATCTAGAACCGCTTCCTTGAGGTATAATAAAGCCATTGTTCTCTACACAATTAGCATCTGGAACATTAGTAAATGGAGTATAGCTTCCTGCATATGGGCCTGACTCAACTGTTGATGGGCCAAATAATAAAAAACTATTTCCTAATCCACTTATACCTAATTGAGTTGACTCTGGTCTTAGCGCACTAGACATAGGAGAACGTTCAAGAAAGTCAGCAGCAATTACTACATTTGTATTTCCAAATTTTTCACCGAAAATGACGCTAACCCTGTCATCTTCTTGACTGCCAATATCTGTAAATTGGTGATTATAACTAACTTCTAAACCTGTAAAATCTCTCCTAAATATATAATTTACAACACCAGCTACAGCATCAGAACCATATACGGATGCTGCACCCTCTTTTAAAACTTCTACTCTCTCAATAGCTATTAATGGTATTATTGAAGTGTTTACAAAAACACTACCATCATTAGCTGTAGCTCCTGCAACTGTTTGTCTTCTGCCATCAATTAATACCAATGTAGAAGATAAACCCAATCCTCTTAAATTAACATTTGAAGTTCCTTGTGTTGAACCGGATGTAAATGAATCTGGAACATTTTCAGAACCACTATTAGAGGCAAGATTTTTTACTAAATCTGCAACAGTATTTGCTCCAAAGTTTTCAATCGCTTCTCTATCGATTACATCAATAGGTGAAGCGCCATCTGTTGGGCTCGTTTTTAAATATGAACCTGTAACAACAATTTCTTCAATGGAACTATCTGTTTCAACTTCTTGAGCAAAAACATTATTTAAAGAAACGATAGTAAGAAATAATAATAAGTATTTGAATTTGGACATACAAATCTCCCCGAAAAGTATTAATTTATTTTTATTTTTAATAAATATTTATTCTATATCACTTAAATTAAGAGTCAAAGCATGAACTCCATTTTTTAATTCAGAGTCAAGTATTTCATAAACTATCCTATGTTTCTCAATATACGACTTACCTTTAAAAGTATTTGAAATTATTTTTACTTTGAAGTGCGTACCTCCATTCTTTGCATCCGGATTGTGATTCGCATGTAAGTGGGATTCATCAATAACTTCAATAAAGCTTGGCTCTAAATGTTTTTTAAGTTTACTCAAGATATTTTTTTTTACTTTGGTCATAAAATATTAGTTTTAAATTTGTATTAAAATACATTTTTAACATATTATAACTATAATTTTGGAAAATTTTATGAAGTTAAACTCAAAATATTTTGATAATATTAGATCAGGGCAAGAAAATAGAGAGCACTCAAAAACTTGTGATAATTTAGGCTGTAATGAGCCTGGAGAATATATTGCCAAAAATAAGAATGGCAAAACAAACCTTTATTGTATTGAGCACATTAGGCTTCATAATAAAAATTATAATTTCTTTTCAGGTATGACTGAGGATGAAATTATTGATTTCCAAATATCATCAATTACCGGACATAGGCCAACATGGAAGATGGGCTCAAACCATAATGCACCAAAAAAAGATTTTTTTGAATTCTATTCAGATAGTCAATTTGATGATCCTTTTGGATTTTTTGAAGAAGAGAAAAACAAAAATAATAAACCATACGGCAAAGGAAAAGCTGGCACGAGCTTAGCTTTAAAAGAATTAAGTCTAAAAGGAAAACCATCAAAAAAAGAAATACAAGATAAATTTAAAGAAATAGTTAAATCCCTTCATCCTGACATCAATGGAAAAAATAAGAAAAATGAAGAAAAACTTAAACTTGTTATTAATGCTTATAATCAATTAAAAACTTCAGGTTTATGTTAACTTTTTTTTTAATTCTGATAAAACATCATATAATTTATTTTAAAGGATATAGTAATGAGTACTGATACAAATAAAGAAATAGATATAGGTAGTCCTGATACAGAAGTTTCAGTAAAAAAAATATTCGGTATTGATTCGGATTTAACTATACCAGCATTTAAAAAAACAAATGATTATGTTCCTGAAATTGATAAAGATTATCTTTTTAATAAAGATACAACTTTAGCAATTTTAGCAGGATTTAAACACGATCGGCGTGTTATGATACAGGGATATCATGGAACCGGTAAATCAACACATATTGAACAAGTTGCAGCCAAACTAAATTGGCCATGTGTAAGAATAAATTTAGACAGTCACATAAGTAGAATTGATTTAGTAGGTAAGGACATGATTGTTTTAAAAGATGGAAAACAAATAACAGAATTTCGTGAAGGTTTATTGCCATGGGCTATACAAAATCCAGTTGCTTTAGTTTTTGATGAATATGATGCTGGAAGACCAGATGTTATGTTTGTTATTCAAAGAATTTTAGAAATCTCAGGTAAATTAACATTATTGGATCAAAATAGAATAATTAAACCACATCCATTTTTTAGACTTTTTGCAACGACAAATACAGTCGGTTTAGGTGATACAACTGGTCTATATCATGGTACTCAGCAAATTAACCAAGGCCAAATGGATAGATGGTCAATTGTAAGTGCATTAAATTATTTACCCCACGAAGATGAACTAGGAATAGTTTCAACTAAAGCAAAATCATTTAATAATAAGGATGGTAAAGAAATTATTTCTAAAATGATAAGGGTCGCTGAACTAACAAGGAATAGTTTTGTTAATGGAGATATATCAACAGTTATGAGTCCAAGAACTGTTTTAACATGGGCACAAAATTCAGAAATATTTGATGATGTTGGATTAAGTTTTAAATTAACTTTTCTTAACAAATGTGATGAGCTCGAAAGACATACTGTTGCTGAGTTTTACCAAAGATGTTTTGGCGAGGAACTGAAAGATTACGAATCCACTTCAAAAGAAGAGGAAAATGAAATCAAATAACCAAAATGATCTCGATGAATTTAAGAGAGCGCTTACTATGGCTATGCGTTCCATTTCAAAAGAAGATGAATTAACTGTCAGCTTTGGAGCTGAAACAGGAAGCGTTAATGGTCTTAAAGCAAGATTACCTTTGCCAAATAAAAGCATGAGCAGTAAGCAACTAAATTCTTTAAGAGGAGAAGCTGATTCAATTGCATTATACATTGCACATCATAAAGAAGGTATATCAAAAAAATACTTACCTGAGGGCCAAAAAGCTCGTGAAATATTTAATTCACTTGAAAAAATTCGTTGTGAAGCAATTGGATCAAAAGAAATGGCAGGTGTTGCAAAAAATTTATACCAGATGGAAAGAACAAAATTAAAAAGAAAAGAATTGGGTTACACAAAAAAAGAAGGTGAAGAGAATTTCATAGAAGCATTAAATTATATAGTAAGAGAAAAGCTTACAGGTGAGGTAATAAATGAAACAAAGCCGACTATTGAAGCCTGGAAATATTGGATAGAGGAAAGAGCAGAAAAAACAATTAATAATTTATCAAATGAAATTGATGACCAGTTAGCTTTTGCAAAAATTATCAGAAAGTTAATAGGGGAATTAGAATTAGGAGACGAATTAGGAGACGAACCTGATGATGATAATGAAAATGCAGATCAAGACGAAGAATTATCAAATAATCAAGAAGAAGAACAAGATCAAAATGATGAATCTAGCGATCAATCACCAGATTCATCAGAAATGGATATGAGTGATGATGAAGAAATAATTCAAAGTGATATGATTGAAATAGGCGATGAAGAAGATATTGATAATGAAGAATTAACTAAAGCTATAAGAAACCAAGGAGCGGAAGAAAATAAAAAGAGAGAAATTCCATACAGAATATTTACTAATAAATTTGATGAAGAAATTAAAGCTTTAGATTTATGTGAACTTGATGAATTAGATAGATTAAGAGAATATTTAGATCAACAATTACAACATCTTCAAGGTGCTGTAACTAGACTTGCAAATAAACTACAAAGAAAACTTCTTGCTCAGCAAAATAGATCATGGGAATTTGATCTTGAAGAAGGCCTTTTAGATGTATCTAAGCTTACAAGAGTAATTATCGATCCAACATCACCATTATCTTTTAAAATGGAAAAAGATATCGAATTTAAAGATACAATAGTTTCTTTATTAATCGATAATTCTGGCTCAATGAGAGGGAGACCAATCACTATTGCGGCAATGTGTGGAGATATTCTTGCAAGAACTCTCGAAAGATGTGCAGTAAAAACAGAAATACTTGGCTTTACAACTAAAGCCTGGAAAGGTGGAAGGTCGAGAGAAAAATGGCTAGATGAAGGTAAATTACCTGCCCCTGGAAGATTAAATGATTTAAGGCATATTATATATAAAACAGCTGATGAACCTTGGAGAAGATCTAAAAGAAATCTAGGTCTTATGTTAAGAGAAGGTCTTTTAAAAGAAAACATCGATGGTGAAGCATTAGATTGGGCCTATAAAAGATTACAAATGAGGTCTGAGCAAAGAAAAATTTTGATGGTAATTTCTGACGGAGCTCCTGTGGATGATTCTACTTTGTCAGTAAATGCAGGAAATTACCTTGAAAGACATTTAAAACATATGATTTCTCAAATTGAGAAAGATGACACAATTGAATTAGTCGCAATTGGTATCGGTCATGATGTAAATAGATATTATAAAAGAGCTGTAACAATTGTGGATGCTGAACAACTTGGTGGTGCAATCACGGAGCAATTAGCAGATTTATTTGATGAAAATCATAATGGTAAATTAGGAAAAAAAATGAGACTTGTTTCCTAACTTTTAAGGATCTTATTTTTAAGTCTTTTTGCTTTTGGAGATAAATTATCATCTTTTGACTTTAAAAGGAAATTATCTAAGCCTCCAGCATGTTCAACTGATCTTAAAGCATTAGCGCTAATTTTAAACCTAATAGTAAGATCTAATTTTTCACTTACTAAGCTTACATTATTTAAATTAGGAAGAAATTTTCTTTTAGTTCTATTTTTAGCATGACTAACATTATTACCTGTCATTACTTTCTTGCCACTAAGTTCACATACTCTAGCCATTATATTATCCTTAAACTAAAAGAGTTTTTATATGTCTAATTCACTCCAGTCAAGTTTAAGAAAATTAATTTTTTGATATTTTTTTTAGATAATTTAAAGCTTCAATAACATTATTCTCACTTGCTTCACGAATAAACCTCAGAGCTTTCCTCTTATCTTGCTCTACCCCAAGCCCTTTCATGTATAATAAACCAAGTCTATAAGTAGCATTATAATAAGTATAATTATCTTTGCCATCATCATGTGCTCTTGCTTGCCTGTATAGTTTAACTGCCTCTCTGTAATCCCTTCTCCCAGAAAATCCATTTTCATAACCTTTGGCAACCTCTAAAAGACCTGGGCCATAGTTTTGTAAAGAGGATCTTTTGAAGAAATCCATTGCTAAAGCTAAATTCTTTTCAGTAGATTTTCCATCCCTTAACCATGTAGCATATACATACTGAGCCCTATCTAAACCTCCTAATGCAGCTTTTTCATAAAATTGTATGGCCTTATCTTCATCAATATCAACCCCTCGTCCTTTTGCATAAATAACACCCAAATTATATGTTGCACTTGTATAACCAGAATTAGATGACTCTTCAAAAAGTTTTAACGCTTTGGAGAAATCTTGCTCAACACCCTGACCACTATAATATAATGCTCCGAGAAAAAACTTAGCTTCAGCATTCCCTTCATCTGATTGAGCTCTTAGGATTTTAATATCTGTATCAACAGAAAGCTGTGAATATACATAATTAAAATTTAGAATAGTAAAAATGATAAAGATTATAATTTTCATATTATGATTTACCTTTAATAAATTTAAATAAATGACCTGCAACTTTTCGAATTTGTATTTCTTCTGAACCTTCTGTAATACGATATCTTCTGTGGTGCCTATATATATGTTCAAAAGGTTTGTATCTTGAATAACCCATTCCACCATGCACTTGAATGGCTTGATCAGCAGCATTACAAACTAATCTATTTGCCCTGTAATTGCACATTGAAACCTTATCTGATAGATGAATTGCAACCTCAGGCTTAGTCATTTGATCCATTTGCCAAGCAGTCTTATAAACTAGATTTCTAATCATTTCACATTCGGTATTAAGTTCTGCTAGTGGAAACTGGATAGCTTGATTTGTAGACAAAGGCTTACCAAATGGTTTTCTCTCTTTTGCATATTTCACACTTTCATTTATACAAAATTGTGCCGCACCAACTCCTGAAGCAGCTTGTCTAATCCTATTTTCATGAACAAAATGTTGTGCCAATTCCAAACCTTTATCCAATTTTCCAAAAATTGCATCGTCAGGAATCCAAACATTTTTAAGACTAATTAAAGCATGATCAGTTGGCATATTGAAAGTCCATAAGAACTCCTCAACAATGAATCCTTCATGATTTGTTGGAACAAGAAAACAAGTAATACCTAATGCTGATCCATCATCTCCGTTTGTTCTAGCAAAAATCATATCATAATTTGCTTTATGAATTCCTGTATTCCAAGTCTTTGATCCATTGATTAACCAACCATCTACTCCATCACGTCGCTCTGGAACTGCTCTAGTTTCCATCCATGTTGCGTCAGAGCCATGATCTGGCTCAGTTAAACCAAAAGCAATTCTATGGGTTCCTGCGAGCATGCCATTAATAAATTCATCTTTTTGTTTTTCAGTTCCAAAATCCCTAAACATTAGAACTTGAGGAAAATTTCCTACTATTGAATTTTCATTTTGAAGATCATTATGAAGACCAAGACCTTTCTGTGCTAAGTGCTCTCTAATAATTGCCATTGATAGATTTGATCCATTCTTTCCGCCATATTCCTTTGGTAGTCCGTATCTAAGATGCCCAGCTTTATCTGCGGCTAGTCTCATTTCATGCAATAAAGACTCCCAGTCCTCAGAAGGTAAACCTTTTCTATCCCAATCAGTTCTTGCGTCTTCTCTTCGATGATCAAAAAATCTAATATTGTCATCTTTATTTTCTAAAGGTTTAATTTCTTTCTTAATAAACTCATCTAATTCATTTAAATATTTCTGAATATCTTTAGGTATATCAAAATCCAACTTTTACTCCGTTTTTTATAAAAAGATTACATGAAAAAAAAGATTTTTGTTACATTTATTTATTAGTGTTTTAAAAATGTGGATATACAAAATATAGTATAGAACAGAACAAGAAAATGGTAGTGTAAGTGATTCGGTCATGAAATGTTCGCTTCATATCCAGATAACACAAATAAGCAATATACTATATATTGTATATAGCATCATGATTTATTGAGCTTGAATAATTAATATAATTCCGTAAAAAAAGAATATGAATATTAACGCTGCACTTGGTCCTACAAATACTGGTAAAACATTTTACGCTATTGAGAGAATGGCATCTTACCAGTCAGGAATTATTGGTCTTCCACTAAGACTGTTAACAAAAGAAGTTTTTGATAAAATTTCTAAAAAGGTAGGGCCTTCCAGAACAGCAATGATTACTGGTGAAGAAAGAATTATACCTCAAAATCCAAAATATTGGATTTGTACAGTAGAATCTATGCCTACAGATATTCCAGTAGATTTTGTTGCAATCGATGAAATACAATTATTAAACGATCCAGAAAGAGGTTATGCTTTCACAGAAAAAATCCTTCAAATGAGAGGAATGCATGAAACTCTTTTAATGGGTTCCGATACTGTTGAAAAATTAATAAAAAAACTTATACCAAAGATAAAGTTTATCAACAGGTCAAGGTATTCAAAACTATCGTATTCTGGCTATAAAAAAATTACTAACCTCCCAAGACGAAGTGCTGTCGTAGCCTTTTCTATGGATTCCGTTTACTCAATCGCAGAAGTTATAAGAAAACATAAAGGTGGTGTGGCTATAATTATGGGAGCTCTAAGTCCTAGAACAAGAAATGCACAAGTAAAAATGTATCAAGATGGAGAAGTTGATTATATTGTTGCGACAGATGCGATTGGCATGGGATTAAATTTAGATCTAAACCATGTTGTATTTGCAGAAAACAGAAAATTCGATGGAAAACAATATCGAAATCTAAATGCTCATGAATTAGGTCAGATTGCTGGTAGGGCTGGAAGATATAAAAAAAATGGTACATTTGGTGTTACTGGTGAGGTAAATGATTTAGATATAAAAAGTATCTTAGCGATTGAAAATCACGAGTACGAAAAAAAGAAATTTGCTTTTTGGAGAAACAGCAAATTAAATTTCGATAATTTAGAAAAGCTAATTCATTCTTTAGAGATAGATTCTGGAAATCACTTATTAAAAAAATCACCTCCTGCAGAGGATTTTAGAACACTAAAGAAGTTATCTGAGAATGAGAAAATTAGGAAATCTCTTGATAATAAAGATAATCTTAAGCTTTTTTGGGAATTATGTCAGATTCCTGATTTCAGACAGAATAATGAGATCTACCATCATAATGCAATTGAGAATATATATTTTCACTTACTTGAAAAAGGTAAATTATCTGATGAAGCACTAGGTAAATATACTAAACGACTTAATACGGGAAATTTTGATGACATCTATTCTATATCTGAAAAACTATCAGAAATTCGTACTTGGTCATTTGTATCAAACAAATCAAATTGGGTGACAAACTCTAATGAGTGGCAAGTTACAACTAGGAATATAGAAGATGACTTATCAGATTATCTCCATCAAGCACTTACTGATAGATTTGTTGATATTGATTCAAAGAAACTGTTTCAGCAATTTGATAATCAAAATGAATATTTAGCCGGAATTAATGACAATGGTGATGTAACAGTTAATTCTGATTACTATGGTAAGATTGAAGGGCTTAAATTTTTATCAAAAACAAATATTACAAATAAAAAAATTCAAAACACGCTTAATTCAATAGTTACAAATGAAATAAAAAATAGAATAACAAAAATTATTAAAGCTCAATCAAGTGACCTTAGTTTAGATAATGCTCTAATTATTAACCATAAAAATGAACCTATAGCTAGATTAATAAAGGGTAAAAATATACTAAAGCCAAATATAGAATTACTTATTGAGTTTGGTATTGAAGAGAATTTAACAAAACCATTAAAAAAAATTATTCTAAACTGGATAAATGAAAAAATTAACC
>CACLNZ010000023.1 GCA_902608415.1 uncultured PS1 clade bacterium | reverse complement strand
TTCTGTAAGTGCTTTAAGTGCAAGAGATATTGAGAATAGGGTTCCTTCTGATATTAGAGATTTGGCAGGTGAGTCTCCAAATTTAATAATTGATGATCTTCAACAAGGACCAGGAAGTCCAACAGCAATATTTATTAGAGGTGTTGGGGTTTCAGATGTTGAGAAAAATTTTGATCCAACAACAGGGGTTGTTTTAGACGGAGTATTTGTTGGAGCAAATTCCGGCGCAATGCTAAAAACTATTGATTTAGAAAGTGTTGAGATATTAAGAGGTCCACAAGGTACATTATTTGGAAGAAATACTGTTGCCGGCGTAATAAATTTAACTAGAACAAAGCCAACCGGAGAAATTGGAGGAAAACTTAAAGTTGGTTATGGTGATTATGATACAACTATTATTGATGGTATTTTTAACTTTGGAACTCCTAATGCTGCTTTTAAAATAACAGGAACACACAGAGAGCAAGCAGAGGGTTATTTAACAAATTTAGTAGATAATAAAGATCTTGGAAGAGAAGAATACACTCAAATAACCTTAAATTCACTATTTAAAGTTAATGACAACATAGAGGTTGAGTTAACATTAACTGATGAACAACAGGATCAGGATGCCCACACAGCATTAAATCTTGGAGGTGCAACTACTTGGTGGTGTGCAGTTTATGGACAATGCTCACCCGGATTAGGCATTCCTCAAAGCGGCGATAGGTACAAAGTATATAATAATGAACCAAAAAGACGAGATGCGTCATTTGAGAGTTTTACAGGTATTCTTGAAGTAAGATGGCAATTATCTGAAAAATATAAACTAGATTATATTTTAGGAAGAAAAACTACTGATGAAGAGGTAGATCAAGATTGGGATGGAACACCTTTAACACTGTATCATACTGACCGTAATGCTGAGTATGAACAAACAAGTCATGAAATTAGACTTACTAGTGATCTAGAAGGTCCGCTAAATTATGTTGTTGGACTGTATAAATGGGACTCCGAGTACACAATACCAATGGAAAGTAGAATTGGATTTTTTGATTTATTTGGCGCTGTACCAACCCAAGACCCTTTGATAGTTGTTCCTATTTATAATTATACTCATCAAGAAACTGACAGTATTGCTGTATTTTTTGAGGCTGATTACGATATTAATGAACAAATAACCCTGACTGTAGGCGGAAGATATATTGATGAAGAAAAAAGCAGTCAAGCATGTCAAGGTCCAGGACCTTATCCTGATTGCAGCGCTATAAATACTTACGCTGATAAAACTTGGACTAAATTTACACCAAAAGTAGCTGTTAGTTATCAAGCTAATGAGGATTTATTATACTATTTAAGTTACTCTCAAGGCTATCGAAGTGGTGGATTTAATGGTAGATGGGGAAATGAATTCAGTGCTGTTAGGCCATATAAACCTGAAACTGTAACTAATATAGAAGCAGGATTAAAATCGACTCTTCTTGATAATAGACTGAGGTTTAACTTAGCAATCTTTGACATGGAGTATGAGGATAAGCAGTTAGATGTTGATATTCCTGATACACTTGCAGCTATTGGAAGAGCAACTGTAACTGACAATGTTGCTGAGGCTTCATTTAAAGGTATTGAGTTAGAACTTTACGCAATCATAAGCCAAAATTTTTCAGTTGATTTAAATGTTGGTTATTTAGATGCAAGTTATGATGAGTTTTTTGCTGATTTTACAGGAAGCGGAACACCTGCTGATTTTACATATCTTGAACCTTTAAGAGCACCTGACTTAACTTGGACACTTGGTTTAACCTATGAATGGGAAGCTGGACAGGGTTTAGCTTATGTAAGAGCAAGCGCCCATCATATTGGTGAGCATCATACTTCTCAATTAAACTCTCCAACAACATTTAACAAAGAGCAAACATTAGTAGATATATCTATGAATTATGAAATTAATAATACAGTTTTTGCATTTTTTGCTAAAAATATAACTGAAGAGGATGGTTTTACCGTTGGTTATGATGTCTTTGCTGGCGCTGCTTGGTCATATGCTATGGCAAGAAAACCAAGAACATGGGGTATCAGTATCACTCAATCATTTTAGTAATATTTAACATTTTTAAAGGAAAAACTTATGTCAAATGAAGCTAAAACAAAAAGAGTTGTTAATGTCCCTAGGCAATATTTTTGGAATAGATTAAGAGCATTTGGAGAGATTAAAACCCTTCTTCCTGATAATATTATTGAAGTAAAATTATCTGATGGTTTTTCCGATAGTATTGGAGATGTAAGGTCTGTTTATTTAGGTGATCCATACCCTGGTGAAGTTATAGAAAGACTTGATGGTTATGAAGAAGGTTTATCTCTTACATATTCGATTGTTGATAAGTCATGTTTGCCTATGCTGAATTATGTTGCATGCGTTAATCTTAAAGAAATATCACCCAATGAAACCGATGTTAACTGGTGTAGCCACTTTGTCCCTGACGGAGCAACTGAGGATGAAATTACTGAGCTACTGCAGTCTTTATACAGCTTAATTTTTGATAATATTGAGGATCAGTATAAAAATTCTCTTAGCTCCTAATTATGACTGTTGATAACGAAGAATTTAAAAAAATAAATTCCTTTTCAAGAAAAAGAAATTTTAATTTATCAAATAAATTACCCAAAAAAATTGGAAACGGACAGTCTAATCCAACCTATCTTTTGTTAGATGAAAATGAAAAAAAATTTATTTTAAGAGCCCAACCAAAAGGTGATCTTGCTAGAGGCGCGCATCGGTTAGATAGAGAATTTCATGTGTTAACTGGTCTAAATAAGAATAAATTTAGTGTACCAAAACCTATAATGCTTTGCGAAGATAAATCTATAATAGGTAGAGATTTTTATATTATGGAATATATTGACGGTAATATTTATGAAGATCCTTTTCTTCCAAATAATAGTCCTAAAGAAAAAAGAAAAATATATGGAAGCTTAGCTAATACTCTTGGGCAGTTGCATAGTTACGATATTAATAAACTAGATATTCCATTTAAGAAAAACAATGGTTTTATGTTAAGAAATTTAAATATCTGGTATAGCCAAATATTTAATGATGATAATCAGGATAAAGATATTTCAAAAATTTATAACTTTATACTCAAAAATACCCCTGAAAATAAAAACCTATGTTTAATTCATGGTGATTACAAATTAGATAATTTAGTTATTGGGCCTGATTCAAACTGTTTAGCTGTTTTAGATTGGGAATTATCTGCATTTGGAGAGCCAGAAGTTGACCTAAGTTTTCAAATGATTAATTGGTTAATACCTAAGGGAGTTTTATATGGGATCGGGCTAGAGTGGAATTCATATGATCTTCCGTCTGCAAAAGATTTTCTAAAATCTTATGAGGAATCTTATGGAAGAATGGTTAATTTAGAGCTTCTAAATATTTATTGCTTGTTTTCGTTAACTAAACTTTATTGCATACTTAAAGGAATAGAAAATAGAGTAAAAGCAGGGAATGCTGCTTCAGAAGAAGCTATCAATAAAATAAAAGATGCATCAGGAATTAAAAAAGCATTAATGCTGGCTTTTGAAAGTTTTCCAAATAATATGATAATTAGTTAATAAAAATACATTAACTAAATGAAAGCTCTGGAAAATCATTATCAACAGACTCTCTCAACCTATCATAGTATACTCCAGCGCCACCAAAGTAGATTAAAACTCGGGAACTTCTGTTTTCTATGTTAGCACCCATCATCCAAGAATTTACCTTGTCACCAACATTCATTAGTGTTTGTTCGTGAACTTCTTTAACATGAGCCGACCATTCTTCTTCAGCCTCTGAAAGCGGATGACAAATTTTATGTCCCTCCTTTTCCATTTTGCTAATACAATCAGAAATCCATAAACAATTTTGTTCTATAGAAGTTGGCAGATTTGCAAAAGGTGCTTGAGGCCCAGTGATAGTAAATAAATTCGGAAAATCAGAAATACAAACACCCATTATAGATTTTGATTCAAGTTCCCATTTTTCTCTAATAGACTCTCCACTTTGCCCAATGATATCGAAAGCTTCAAGAGCTCCTGTATAGGCTTGAAATCCCGTAGCTAAAATTATGATGTCAAAATCATATTCATTTTTGCTAGTGTTAATTCCTTTTTCAGTGAATTTTGAAATTGGTTCTCTATCTTTGATATCTACGAGGTGAACATTATCTTTATTAAATGCTTCATAAAAACCATGATCCAATGGTGGTCTTTTAGCGAACAGCGGATAACCTTTTGGTGTTAAAATTTCTGCAATCTCAGGATCATTTATTTTTTCTTTCATTTTTTTTATAATAAAATCAGCTGCCATTTTATTTGCCTGTGGATCCACTAGCAAATCATCAAAAGTTTCAAAAACCCATCTAAAGCTGCCGTTCCAATTTTCTTCAAATATTTTTTCTCTTTCCTCCTCAGGTGTGTCAACTGCATTACGACCTACAGGGCTATCAAAAGCCATACCAAAAACATGATTTCTGCATTTATTTATGATTTCTTCATAATTATCTTTGATTTCTTTTTCCCATTCAGATGTCATAGATTTCTGCATTGCAGGTAATACAAAATTAGGTGTTCTTTGAAAAACTGTTACACTTTCTGCTTTTTCAGCCATAATAGGTAGCATTTGAACTGTAGAGGCACCACAACCTACAATACCTACTTTTTTTCCATTATAATTAAGTCCTTCCTGGGGCCATCTTGATGAATGAAAACAAGGACCGTCAAAATCTTCGATTCCGCTATAACTAGGAATAACTGGTTGAGAAATCATTCCCATAGCACTTATAAAATATTTACAAACCAATTGTTCGCCATTATTGGTTTCTACAAGCCATAAGCCGTCTTCTTTTAAAAATTTAGCGCTTTTAACTTCAGTGTTAAGTTGAATATGAGGCCACATATCACATTTATCAGCTACAAAATTAAGGTATTTATTAGTTTCTTCCCATCCAGGATATCTCTCTGACCAGGTCCATTCTTGAAGAATTTCTTTAGAAAAGGTTAGGCAGTAGTAATATCCTTCACTATCAGTAGCTGCTCCTGGATAACGATTCCACGTCCAAGTTCCTCCTATTTCAGAAGCCTTATCTAATACTTTTACAGAAATACCCGTTTTTTTTAAATGGTGTATTAACGCTAATCCAGCGAAACCAGCACCAACAACAATTGCATCATAGTCAATTTTATTCGTCATTTAATCGCCTCATTAAAACTACAAATAGAATAACACGCATAATATTTCTTGCAATATTGAAAGTTTTTTAAAATTTTTTTATTATTATTTATTGGCATACTTTAAATAAATAAATCTTTTAAGCTTTTATTTAATATGCTTTGATAAATTTATGGAGGAATGAGTTATGACAAAATATAGATTTTCTGATGGCGCTGCAATAGTGTTTGGTGGTTCAGGTGGCTTAGGATCTGGAATTGTAGATCTTCTTAGTAAATGTGGAACTGACGTAGCCTTTACATATTTAAACAATGAGGAAGCCGCAAAAGAAAATATTTTAAAAATTGAGGAAAATGGTCAGAAAGGATATTCATCAAGTGTAGATCTTTTGGATGTAAATAAAGTTGAAAAATTTGTTAAATCTAGTCAAAAAGAATTTGGCAGAATTCATTCTGTAATTTTTGCTACTGGTCCATTTCTTCATATAATGCCCATCTTAGATGCTGATCCAGAAGATGTTTATAAAACATTAGATACTGATATTAAGGGTTTTTATCATGTTTTAAGATCTGTTGTTCCTGTTCTTAAAGATGGCGGTGGCGGCTCAATTACTGCATTAACTACTGCTGCTATACACAAATATATTAGTACAGATGGACTATCTTCTGTTCCTAAGTCAGGTGTGCAGCATTTGTGTACAGCAATTTCAAGAGAAGAGGGTCATAACGGTATAAGAGCAAATTGTGTTGCAGTTGGATTAATTGCTGTAGGATTATCTCAAGAAATAGATTCTCCCCCGGGAGGAATATTAGATCAATGGATGCAACAGGTTCCTTTAGGAAGAGCAGGTGTTCCAGAAGAATTATTTGATACTGTTGTTTTTCTTGCGTCAGAAAATGCTGGTTATATAAGCGGTCAGTCTATTCCTGTTGATGGTGGTTATTCAGCATAATGCCCTTAGATTTTGATAATAAAAATATCTTAGTTATTGGCGGTAGCAGTGGAATTGGTAGAGGAATTGCTGAAAGCTTTATAAAATATAATGCAAATGTTTGCATTACAGGAACTAGGGATGCAATTAAAGACTATGAAGAAAGCATTTCTCAAAATATAGAAAAATGTTACTATCGAAAACTTGATCTTTCAGATCACGATAATTTAAATAATTTAGATCTTCCATTTAATAGCTTAGATCATTTGGTATGCTCTCAAGGAATTGTAGCTTATAAAAGAAAAGAATTTGAAATGGATACATTTAAGAAAGTAATTGATTTAAATTTAAATTCTATAATGGCCTCATGTTCTTTTTTCCAAGAGAAACTATCTCAAAGTAATGGATCAATAATAATAATTGGATCTGGCGCTAGCTATCATTCAGTAAAAGGGAATCCTGCATATTCTGCATCAAAGGGTGGACTACTTACCTTGATTAAAACCCTGGCAGAAGCCTGGGCTGAAAATAATGTAAGAGTTAATGGAATTGCCCCCGGATTTGTTGCAACCAAATTAACTGAAGTGACTTATAAAAATAAGAAAAGATATGATGATTCATTAAGAAGGATACCATTAGGCAGATGGGGCACCCCTGATGATATGGGTGAGTTAGCATGTTTTTTATGTAGTGATGGAGCTAGTTATATAACCGGTCAAATGATTACATCAGATGGCGGTATGAGTCTTTAAAGGAGAAAAAATGAGTTCTAAAGAAAATAAAAAAGTAATTGATCATATGAATCAAACAGTTAGTAGGTTCTATTCAATTGAAGATGAAAGATTAGGAATGAAACATTTTAGATATGTTATGGATGATTATTTTTCTGCGGACGAATCTATTAAATGTTGCGGTTCAGTAAAGCCCGTGAGTGCTGATGGTGTTTATGCATTATGGGTTACAACTGAAAATTCTGACCCTAAAAAACGTATATTATATCTTCATGGCGGTGGCTATGTTATTGGGTCTATAAGGGGTTATTTACCCTTAGCTAGTCATTTAGCTAATGCAACAGGAGCTTCAGTGTTATTGATTGATTATAGTTTATCACCTGAAAGTATTTTTCCATCAGCAGTAAATGATGCAAAATTAGCTTATAATTGGATGTTAAATAACGGACCTGAAGGTGAAGAAGAAAAAGAGAAAGTTTATATTTCTGGTGATTCCGCTGGTGGAGGATTAAGTGTTGCAACTACTTTAGCAATAAAAGATGAAAATGGTATTTTGCCAAATGCAGTACTCCCAATTTCGCCTTGGGCAGAAATGGATCCGGTTTCGCAATCATACGATGATAATAAAGATCTTGATCCTTTTGTTTCAAAAGATGGAATAGCTTGGTTTGCAAGCGTTTATACACCTGAAGAAGGTGATAGAAAAAACCCTTATGCTTCTCCTATATATGGTAATTTTAATAATTTTCCCCCTATGTTGATACAAGTTGGAACTAGGGAAGTACTTTTAGATGACTCAAAAAAATTAGCTAATAAAGCAGAAAGCGCTGGATGTAATGTTAAATTAGAAGTTTGGGATGATATGGTTCATATTTTTCAAGGTTTTGCTCCATTTCTACCTGAAGCTAATGATGCTCTAAAATCTATGTCAAAATTTATTGATGATAATTCATAAATAAATTGATGATACAAGCTTTTACATATTCATCTCTTGAGAGAGTTTATTGTGATCATAAATTGGAAGAAATCCTTCCCCAAGAAATAAATCTTATGGATATTAATAGAGTTTTTATTGTGTCCTCATCTACTTTATCTAAAAAGACAAATGAAATTGAAAAAATTAAAAGTATTTTAGGAGATAAACTTGTAGGTATTTTTGATCGATGTGAAGAGCATTCCCCTATTGAAAATGTCCTTGAATGTGCTCAAGAAGTCAAAAAAGAGAGTCCAGATATTATATTAACAATTGGAGGTGGAACCCCTATAGATACAGTGAAAGTTGTTCAGCTGTGCATTACTTTAAATATAAATAATGCTGAAGAATTAAAAAAAATATCTGGAATTACGCATAATATAACATCAAAAATAAGACAGATAGCTGTTCCAACTACATTATCTGGAGGAGAATACTCTATAGTTGGAGGAGCTATGGATACTGAGAAAAAACTTAAGCAAGGTTATTTTGGTGCTGATATATGTCCTAAAGTTGTAATTCTTGATCCACATATATCTGTTCACACTCCAGAGTGGTTATGGCTATCTACTGCCATTAGGTCTGTCGACCATGCTGTTGAAGGTTTTTGTTCGATTTCTAAAAACTCTATGATTTCTCATAATGCATTAGAAACTTTAAGAATTTTTTCAAATTCTCTTAGAGAAACCAAATTGGATAAAAATAATATTGAAGCACGTTCTATGTCTCAAAAAGCTGTATGGATAGTAGCTAAAAATATGGGAAATGTAATGATGGGTGCAAGCCATGGCATTGGTTACCTTCTGGGATCTCTTGGCTCGGTTCCTCATGGTCAAACCTCATGTGTAATGCTGCCTGCAGTTCTAAAATGGAATGAAGAATTTCATCCGGAAAAAGATAAAATGATAGCCTCTGCTCTAGGAAGACCAGAATTAAAGGCTTATGAAGCAGTAAAAGAATTAATTGTTGATTTGGGTTTGCCATCTAGTCTAGAAGATGTTGGTATTAAAAAAGATTTGTATGAAAAAATTGCAGAATATGCCCTTGAGCATCAAATTGTTTTATCAAACCCAAGACCAATAACTAAAGCTGATGATATATATCAGATACTTAATTTTGCTGAGAAAGGATAAATTATGGGATTTTTTATGGCTTTTTTAGGTTTAATAGTCGCAATTGGAATAATGTTTATTATGCTTAAATTACTCGATAAAATTGGAGATAAATGAAAAAATTAAGTGAATTATCTCGATCAATTGATAATAAAGTAGCTTTAATTACTGGAGCTACGAGCGGTATGGGCCTTGCTACAGCAAAACTTTTTTCAGATCAAGATGCTCAAGTTATTGTAACTGATATTAATAAAGAGAAAGTAAATGAAGTTGTTAAAGAAATTTCAAGCTACGGAAAAAAATGTCACGGAATTAAGCTTGATGTTACCAATCTAATAGAAATTAAATCTGCTGTGGCTGAGATAGTGAAGTTATTTGGTGGAATAGACATATTAATCAATAACGCTGGTATCTCTATTCCAACTTTAATAAATGATGAAAATTACGAAGAATATTGGGATAAAACATTCAATGTTCTTTTAAAAGCACAGGTTCAATTAATTAGGGAAACATTACCATATATCCAAAAATCTGAATCAGGTAGAATTGTAAATATTTCATCTACCGAAGGATTGGGTGCAACACCTAGGCAATCTCCTTATACTTCTGCAAAACATGGCGTTATAGGATTAACAAAATCACTTGCTGTAGAATTAGGCTCTACTGGAATCACTGTTAATTGCATATGTCCTGGCCCTATAAGAACAGGAATGACTAAAAAAATTCCTGAAGAAGATAAAAATCTTTATGCAAAAAGGAGAGTCCCTTTAAAAAGATATGGAGAGCCTGAGGAAGTTGCTCATGCTACTTTGAATTTTTGTCTTCCTTCCTCATCCTTTATAAATGGAGCAGTTTTACCTGTTGATGGAGGTTTAACAATAAAAAGAGCTTAAATTTTTATATTTTTTGAATTTTTAGTATAATTTTGTTAAAAGCATATTATGAGTAAAGAAAAATTATTTGAAATGGCTCGGATTAATAAAGATCATGCTGAAAAAGGCACAATGACGCTTGTTGATGATGTAGTCAAGATTCCTGCGGAGAATTATTACAATCCAGAAAGATGGAAAAAAGAAGTTGATCTGATTTTTAAAAGACTTCCTTTAGTTCTTTCTGTTACTGGTGAAATTCCAAATCCTGGAGATTATAAGGCTATGGAAGTTGTTGGTGTGCCAGTAATTATCTTAAGAAATAAAAAAGGTAAAATTTCTGCTTTTCTTAATGCATGTAGACATAGGGGCGCTGCTTTAGTTGAGCCGGGAACAGGAAATCAAAGACGATTTTCTTGCCCTTACCATGGCTGGACATATAATGATGAAGGTACTCTTATGGGTGTTGCATCTGCACATGAATTTGGAGATATAGATAAATCGTGTAACGGATTAATTTCCTTACCATCGCTTGAAAAAGAAGGAATTATATGGGTTACACTGGATCCCAAATCTAATTTAAATATTCAAGATTATCTATCTGGTTATGATAAAATGTTGTCTCTTTTTGGGTTGGAAAACTGGCATGTTTTTGAAACTAGGTCAGTTAACGGTCCGAACTGGAAGGTTGCATATGATGGTTATTTAGACCTGTATCATCTACCTGTTTTACATAAAGATACTTTTGGCGATAGTTTCTCAAATCAGGCTAATTATTATGAATGGGGCCCACATCAAAGAGCTATATCACCTTATAGACTGCCTGAACAAAATGATTTTAATAATGATGGAAAAGATCATTATGAGAATTCTGTAGAAGAATGGCCTTTAGATGTTTTAATGGCTGGTGTTTGGACAATTTTTCCCCATGTTTCAATAGCTTCTTTTAATGGAGGTGGACGCAGTATAATGCTTTCACAATTATTACCTGGAGATAGACCAGAAGAATCAGTAACGAATCAATTCTATTTAATGGAAAAAGAACCGGATGAAAAACAAGCTGAGGAAGCTTCTAAACAATTTGATCTTTTAAAATATGTTGTTGAAACTGAAGATTATGGAACAGGACTTCGATTGCAAAAAGGTTTAAAAACTGGTCTCATTGACCATGTTATGTTTGGTAGAAACGAAGGTGGTGGTCAAGTTTTCCACAAATGGGTAGATAAAATTATCAATACTAAAGATAGCAAACTTCCATCATTATTCTAATATTGTGAGGACAAAATGAAAACCAAAATTACAGAACTATTTGATATCGAGCATCCAATTATTCAGGGAGGGATGCATTTTGTAGGATTCTCAGAATTAGTTGCTGCAGTTTCTAATGCTGGAGGGCTAGGAATTATTACTGCTCTAACACAGCCAACTCCAAAAGATTTAGCAAATGAAATAGCCAAATGTCACGATATGACCGATAAACCATTTGGTGTAAATCTTACATTTATTCCGTCATTTAAAGACCCTCCTTATGATGAATATATTGATGCTATTATTCAAGGTGGAATTAAAATAGTTGAAACAGCAGGACGTAATCCTGAAAAATATATGCCGCAATTAAAAGAAGCAGACATTAAAGTAATTCATAAATGTACTTCCGTAAGGCATTCTTTAAAAGCTGAAGCTATAGGATGTGATGCTGTTAGCGTGGATGGTTTTGAATGCGGAGGACATCCTGGTGAAGATGATGTGCCTAATGGTATCCTTTTACCAAGAGCGGCTGAAGAATTAAAAATACCTTTTGTTGCATCTGGTGGAATGGCTAACGCAAGAAGTCTAGTTTCCGCTCTAGCTTTTGGGGCTGAAGGAATGAATATGGGTACAAGATTTATTGCCACTAAAGAGGCACCTGTTCATGATAATGTAAAACAGCGTTTAGTTGAGGCGTCCGAGCTAGAGACACGACTAGTCATGCGCCCTCTAAGAAATACAGAAAGAGTTCTTGTTAATAAAGCAGTTGATGAAATTATGGAAATTGAAGCTAATCATAAAGATAATAATGACCCCAATGCTTTACTTGAAGAAATTAGACCTCTTGTTGCTGGTTCAGAACGAGTTTTAAGAGATGGAGACCTTGAAGCTGCTGCTTGGAGCTGCGGTATGGTTGCTGGCTTAATTCATGATGTACCAACATGCAAAGAATTGATTGATACTATTATGCAAGAAGCAGATGAAATAATTAATCAACGATTAAAAAGTTACGCTAACGCTTAATCTTTTTTCTTTCTAGTTAATTGAAATGCCTTTTTTAGTCTATGCGGAGATAGGAGTAGGCCAAATAAAAGTGTAATAGGCATCATTCTCCAATAACTATCTGGGAATAATCTCTGAGATATTTCCATTAATTTTGCGTCAATTCCAACAAAAATTCTTTTCTTATTTTTTTTGATACCCTTAAGAATTATCTTTGCAGCTTTATCAGGATCCATTCCAGAATCTCGAAACCTAATTCCAGCCTCTTTTTCTGAAACTTGATTTCCTTTTATGTCTTTTACTGGTTCTCCATTAAGGCCTAATATACCTTCTTTGCTTTCACCTTTTACGACCTGATCACCAAATTTTGCGTTCACTGCTATATTTGTTCCAATATGACCAGGGTAAACACAATGGATTTGGGTATTAGAGCCCTCCATTTCTTTGGTCAAGCTTTCTGTAAAACCCCTAACTGCAAATTTAGAAGCATGATAAACAGTATTGTTAGGAGTGGTTATTATTCCAAAAATAGATGAGGTATTAATTAACGCTGTTTCTTCTTCTTTCATAAGGTGAGGTAAAAATGATCTAGAGAAGTTTATAACGCTATTGTAATTAATATCATTACACCAATTCCAGTCCTCTTCATTCATATTTAGGAAGCCAGTAGGTATAACAACACCTGCATTATTAAATACTAAATCTATTTTTCCATGATTTTCGATAATTTTTGTGGGAAGCTCTTCAACTTCTTGTTTATCTCTAACGTCTAATACTAAAGTGCTAGAACCTACATTATAAGCTTTAATTAATTTTTCTGTCTCTTTTAAACCAGACTCATCTACATCACAAATAACAACATCAGCACCTTCTTTTGCCAGATTAATAGCAAGATATCTACC
>CACLNZ010000022.1 GCA_902608415.1 uncultured PS1 clade bacterium | reverse complement strand
TAATTGCAAAATTTCTTATATTCTTAGTATTTTGCAATTTTTTGTCCCCTATAAGCTTCTTAATTTTCCATTTGTGGCTTTTTCAATAGCTTGAATTATTTTTTCACAAATAGAATCTATTTCATTATCTTTTAGAGTCTCTTTTTTTGGTTGAATAGTAATTTCCACTGCGAGGGATTTTTTTGAGTTTTCTAAGATAAATTGGTCAAAAAGTTTGATGTCATCAATAAGATCAATATTACATGAATTGATAGCATCAATTAATGTTGATGAGTTTATATTAATTGGTACATCAAAAGAAAAGTCTCTTTTTACAGCCTGTAAATTATAGAAAGTAAATTCTTTGTTATCATTTTGAGTATCTATAACTTTTAGCATCTCATCTAAGTATATTTCGAACCCTACACATGACGGAATATTAAGGTTCGATAAGATTTTTGGATGAATTTCACCAAAGGAAGCCAAAATTTCTCCTTTTTCAGAAACTATATTTGCTGATCTTCCTGGATGATACCAATCTGACCCAGGAATAGCGTGTGTGATTAAATCATTTGTAATATTAATTAAATCAAAATAAGAAAATACATCACTTTTCACATCAAAAACATCTACTTTTTCGTTACCTTGCCAATGTCTCTCTGTGCCGGTTGACTTATATATTCCGGTTCTTAAACCAGCGGCAATTGAAGTTTGTTGACCAGGCTTTGGTCCGCTAAAACCAGGTCCAATTTCATAAATTCCTATATCATTAAATCCTCTATTTTTATTTTCACGAAAATTACTTATCAAAGAAATTAATGGTGATGTTCGCATATCTGATAAGTCTTCAGATATTGGATTTAATAGTTGTATGGGTTTTCTACCCTTAGGTGATAAATCAGAGAACTCAGAACTAACAAATGAATAAGAGATATTTTCTATTAACCCTCTTGAAGCAAGGTTTCTTCTAATTAGATTTGTATTTTTTTGTGAATTAGTCAGTATAGCTTTTGAAGGTTGGTCAAAATTCTTAAGCGGTATAGACTCAACATTATTTAATCCATAGATTCTGATTACTTCTTCTACAATATCTATTGGTAAACTAACATCAGGCCTCCAAGAGGGAACTGTTATCTTAAAATTTTTATTAATCTCAAAACCAAGAGATAAAAGTATTTTTTTTATATCTTTTGAAGAAATTTTTATTCCAGAAATTTTTTCAATTAATTCTATATCGAAATCTATTTCGTTATTTTTAAAATCTTTATGTAAAGCAACGCTTGTCTTACCAGCTTTTCCACCACAAATATCTAAAATTATTTCTGTAGCTATATCCAGTCCTTCTAAAACAAAATTTGGGTCGGTGCCTCTTTCAAATCTGTATCTTGCATCAGAATTAATATTTAATTTTCTTCCCGTTCGCGCAATGTGAATCGGATCAAAGTAAGCAGATTCCAAGAATATATTTTTTGTTTCTAGTTCTGAACCAAATTCTTCTCCACCA
Organism: uncultured PS1 clade bacterium; assembly: GCA_902608415.1. Lineage (GTDB taxonomy): Bacteria > Pseudomonadota > Alphaproteobacteria > MED-G09 > MED-G09 > AG-430-B22. Next base: position 11,500 of record CACLNZ010000022.1, on the reverse strand, counting down.
ATAATACCTCCAACGCCGAGAGCTTTTTCATTATCTGCAATTACACATGTTTCTTCATCTAATATATATTCTTTACCATCAAGAGTTTTAATTTTTTCACCTGCCTTTGCAAGCCTTGCCCCTATATCTTTTGATATCAGATCTGAATTATATGCGTGAAGAGGCCTTCCTCGATCATATGTTAAAAAATTTGTTATATCTACTACAGCATTAATGCTTCTAAGACCTATTTTTTCTAAACGGTTTTTCAGCCATTCTGGGCTTTTTTTATTTTCAATACCTTCAATCAGTCTGCCTGCAAATATATTACAAAAGTTATTATTTTTAGTAGATTTTGTGTAAACAGGAATACTTTTCTCATGAATTTTAAAGGTATTTACTTTTGTTGCTTTAAGTTTTCCAAGCCCCTTAGCGGCTAAATCTCTAGCGATACCAAAAACACCAAGACAATCAGGTCTATTTGGTGTAATTGCAATTTCGATTATAGGATCAAGATCCCCTAATGCTTTAGAGGCTTTATCTCCTGCCTTGGCTTTTTTGATCTCAATTATACCTTCTTTTTCATTATCAATATTTAATTCATCTCCCGAGCAAAGCATTCCGTAAGATACGATGTCTCTAATCTTAGTTTTTTGAATAACCATCTTAGATTTTGGTATTATACTTCCTAGAGGAGCATATATTGTTAATAAACCCTCTTTTGCATTTGGAGCGCCGCAAACCACTTCTTTTGTTTCATTTCCTATATCAACTTTGCAAATACTAAGGCGATCTGCGTTAGGGTGTTTTTCTGAGGTTAATATTTTTCCAACTATAAAATCTTCTAAATCTTTTTCTGGATTGATGATGTCTTCCACTTCCAAGCCAATTTTAGTTAGATTCTTAGTTATTTCATCTAATGAGGAATTAGTTTCCAAATGTTCTTTAAGCCAAGATAAAGTAAACTTCATTTCTTTAATCCTCTAGATAATGTCGGAATATCTAAGGCTGAGAAACCGTAATGCCTAAGCCATCTGATATCTCCACTAAAGAAAGTTCTTAAATCTGGAATGCCATATTTTAATTGTGCTAAACGGTCTAAACCAAAACCAAAAGCAAATCCTTGATAAATGTTAGGATCTATATTTGCTGATTTCAAGACATTAGGGTGAACCATACCTGCGCCAGCTACTTCTAGCCAGTCTGATCCTTCACCGATTTTCAAAACAGGTCCGCTTCTATCACACAAAACATCTATTTCTATTGATGGTTCAGTAAATGGAAAATAACTTGGTCTCATCTGAATTTTTGTATTTTTAATCTCAAAGAAAGAGGATAAAAAAGTTTCTAGCGTCCACTTCAGGTGACCAAGGTTAGTTTCTTTATCAACTGACAAACCTTCAATTTGATGAAACATTGGTGTATGTGTTTGATCTGAGTCACATCTATAAGTCCTTCCAGGGGATATAAATCTAAAAGGAGGCTCTCCTTCTTCCATTGTTCTAACTTGAACTGGGCTAGTATGTGTTCTTAAGACTGATTGTCCTTGGTCTTTATCAAATTCATCAAAATAAAAAGTATCATGCATTTGCCTTGCTGGATGTGATTCAGGAATATTGAGAGCATTAAAATTGTAATACTCTGTTTCAATATCTGGTCCATCAGCAATCTCATAACCAAGTGAGCCAAAAATTTCTGTTATTTCATCTAAAACTTGAGAAACTGGATGTATTCTTCCATTCGTATTTTGACTCGATTTTACAGGCAAAGTTACATCAATTCTTTCTTCTAAGAGTTTCTTATTTAGAACTTTGTCTAAAAAAAACTCTTTCTTTTCTTGTATTTTTTCGAGGATTTTATTTTTTAGTCCATTTATTTCAGGTCCTAATTTTTTTCTCTCATCCTGATCTAATTTTCCTAATTCACTAAGTAGCTTTGTAATTCTTCCTTTTTTTCCTAACTCTCTAATACGAATTTCTTCAACATTGTTATCGCTTTCAGCTGATTCAATTTTTTGAAGTATTTCATTTTTAATAGAGTTTAAATTTTCCATAATTATTTCCTGATGCTCTAAATTGCATCAATAATTACATTAGCATAAATTAAGATTTATTTTAATGCGGATGTAGCTTTATTAACTAAATCTTTAAATGTTTCTGGATCTGAAATTGCAATATCAGATAAAACTTTTCTATCTATTTCAATATTAGCTTTTGAAAGGCCATTCATAAAATTTGCATAATTAATGCCATTTAACCTAGCGGCAGCATTAATTCTTTGTATCCATAATGATCTGAAATTTCTTTTTCTTTTTTTTCTATCTCTATAGGAATATTGACCTGCTTTCTCTACAGCTTGATTAGCAGCTCGAAAGGTATTTTTTCTTCTCCCAAAATAACCTTTTGCACTTTTAATAATCTTTCTATGTCTAGAATGGCTCGATGCTCCACTTGTTACTCTTGTCATTATTTTCTTCCTTTATGAATATGGCAGGAATTTTTTTACAATCCTGCTATCTGGTTTAGAAAGAAGAGATGTTCCTCGCTTATTGCGGATTTGTTTAGGTGTCCGCTTTATCATACCGTGTCTTTTACCGGTTTTAGCTGCTATAATTTTTCCTGAGCTAGTAACTTTGAAGCGTTTTTTTACACCGCTTTTGGTTTTTAGTTTGGGCATTTTGCATCTCCTATTTTTTAATAAAATTATAGTATGTCATTCAATAATCAAACACGGCATGCCCTGCCGGAAGATTAGTTAGTTTTGTTTATAATATTTTTTTAATTAGTTCAACTAAAGAAATTTATTTTGGAGCTAATACCATTATCATTTGTCTACCTTCAAATTTAGGAAGTAGTTCAACTTTAGCAAATTCGTCTGTTTCAACTTTAATTTTTTCTAGCAAATCTGCACCCCTATTTTGATGGGCCATTTCTCTGCCTCTAAACCTAAGTGTAACCTTGACTTTATCTCCCTCACCAATAAATTTTTCAACACTTTTCATTTTTACATTATAATCATGTGTATCGATATTTGGTCTAAATTTGATTTCTTTTACATCAATATTTTTTTGTTTCTTTTTAGCCTCATTAGCTCTCTTTTGGGCTTGATATTTATACTTTCCGTAATCAATAATTTTGCATACAGGAGGTTTTGCCTTAGGTGATATTTCTACCAAATCTAAGCCTTCTTGCTTTGCAAAATTTAATGCTTCATCTATTGAAGTGATACCTTTTTTTCCACCTTTAGAGTCAATTAAAAGAACTTCATTTGCCTCTATTTGTTTATTAACTCTTGGCTCTTTTGAGCTCGACGAGTTACTCCTAAAATTTTTAGCTATAGATTTATCTCCATTTTTTGTTTTCTTAATAAGTTACTTTTTAGAAACATTTAGTATTCTATCGTAAACATCAAGTGTTTTTTTACACATATTTTCAAGCGAGAAATTTTTATCAACATATTCTATTGCTCTTTTTCTTAAATTATTAATCTCATCATCATTAAGATTTAATGCTAAATTAATTTTATTTTTTAGATCTTCCATATTATTATTTTCAGTCCTAAAGCCTGTATTATTCTCCCCTTCTTTTATTGTTTCAGTCATGCCTCCATTATTAGATGCAATAATTATTTTGCCAGCTGCCTGTGCTTCTATTGGCACTCTTCCAAATGGCTCGGGAATTATTGATGGGTATAATATTATGTTAGATACATGATAAGCGAGAGCCATATTATCGAAATTTCCTAATATTTTTATATAATTTGAAAGCCCTAAGGCATTAGATAATTTTTTAAGATTGCTGACATATTTTTCATTTCCTTCTTTATTACCAATAAAAATTATAGAAATATTTAATTTGGAATTTTCTTCAACAATTTTTGAACAAGCCCTTATTGCCAGTTCATGGCCCTTCCACCTTGTATATCTTGCAGGAAGCAATATAACTTTTTGATTATCTTTGATATTCCATTTTCTTTTTAAATCTAGTATTTCTTTCTCTGAAAAATTATTTTCAACATAATCTGAAGAACTTACTCCTCGAGGTATTATATCTATATTTGAGATGTTATAACTGTAATTTTCACTTATTTTTTTCGCAGTATATTGTGAATTAGCTATAACAGCATTACCCTTCAGCATAATTGAGTTATATTTTTTTTTAAAGAAATATGAATCTTCTGCATGGCCATGCCATGTAGTAATGAAAGGAATATTTAATTTTTTTGAAGCATAATATGCTGACCATGCTGGGGCTCTTGATCTTGCATGGACTAGAGAAATTTTATTTTCTAGAAATATATTTTTAAATTTCTCAATATTTGTAAATATTTTATATGGATTTTTTTGATCTATTTTTCTTCTTAATACCTTAATTTTTTTTTCTTTTAAATTCTCTATCATTCTCCCTCCGCTCGTCAAAACAATAGGTTCATAATGAGTATTTTTTAAATAAGATCCAATTTCTAGGACTGTCTTTTCTGCTCCACCTATTTCCATATTAGGTATAATCTGTATTATATTTTTAATATCAATCTGAGACATTTAAATCCTATGAGTCAATCCTTCAAAAAATTATATACTAACAAGAGAGACTTTATAGCCTATAAAGAGCAAATTTATCATAAAAATAAAAAGAGTCTGCTATGGTTTGGAGGCTTAAATTCCGATATGAGTGGTACAAAAGCTCAATATCTTTCAAGCTTTTCTAAAAAAAATAGGATTAATTTTTGTAGGTTTGATTATTTTGGTCATGGAAGATCTTCCAAGGAATTTGATAATTGTGTCATGTCAGACTGGTTAAATAATGGTATCAAAATTATGGATCAAATAATAAATAATGAAGTTATTTTGATTGGTTCTTCGATGGGAGGTTGGATATCTACTTTGGCTTCGTTGAAAAGAAGAACAAAAGTAAAAGGTTTAATTCTAATTGCGCCAGCATTAGATATGACAGAAAACTTAATGTGGAAAAAATTTTCATCGAAAGAAAAAAATTTGATAAAAACAAAAGGTTACATTGAAAGATATGTTGAAGATTACGATTCTAGTTATAAAATTACAAAAAAACTTATCGACGACGGAAGAAAACATCTTATTTTGAAAGATAAAATAGATTTAAATGTTCCAATAAGAATTTTTCACGGCATTAAAGATGAGGTTGTTCCTTGGAAATTATCTCTAGATTTAATATCTAGTTTTTCATCTGATGATATTAATGTAAGTTTTAATAAAAATGGTGATCACAGTTTATCTAGTGATAGTGATCTAAAGAGTTTAGGAGATGCAATCCTTGATGTTTACAATAACTAATTAAGAAATATTATTTTCCCACTCATTAATAACTGACCTATCTTTTTCATTAATAATATATTTCTCTTTGATGTTACTTATTTCTTTATTATCCAGTAGCTTCCTAAGAGCCCAAATAGCTGCGCCCCTAACCAATGGTGACTCATCTTGTAAATTATTTAATGCATATTTTGATAAAGATTTATTATCAGAATTACCTATAGCAATTAATACATTTCTTATAAAACGGTCTCTGCCAATCCTCTTAATTGGTGATGATGAAAAAAAATTCCTAAACTCTTGATCACTTAATTTAGATAGTTTTGATAATTTTAAATCCTCTTCCTTTTTGCTCGTTAGAAATTTTATTTCTTTAGATTTTGAAGCAAATTTATTCCAAGGGCATATAGCCAGGCAATCATCACAACCATATATTCTATTACCAATTTTATTTCTATACTCGAGTGGAATCTGACTTTTATGTTCTATGGTTAAATAGGATATGCACTTTCTAGCATCCATTTTGTATTTATCTATAAAGGCATCTGTCGGGCAAATTTTTAGACATTTTTTACAGGTTCCACAGTTATCTTTTTCTTTAATATCCTCATTTATAAGTACATCTAAAAAAATTTCTGACAAAAATAACCATGACCCATAATTCTTACTGACTATATTTGAATGTTTTCCTTGCCATCCTATTCCTGCTATTTCCGCAATGTTTTTTTCCATAACTGGAGCAGTATCGACAAAAACTTTTAAATTACAGTTTAATTCTTTTGTTAGCCAACCAGCAAATTTTTTTAAATTTTTTTTAATTACTTTATGATAATCTTCACCTCTAGCATATGAAGAAATATTTCCATAATCCTTGTTAATTAAATTCTCTAATGGATTTTCATGAGGTCCATAATTAGTTCCCAAAGAAATAACAGTTCTTACATCTGACCATAGATTTTCGGGAGACTCTCTCCTATGTTTGTTTTTAGCCAGCCAATCCATTTCCCCATGAAAATTTGATTTAAGAAAGCTATCTAAATTTTTCTTTACACTTTTTGGTAATTTTGGATTTGCAAAACCAATGACATCAAACCCTAATGCTTGAGATTTCTCAATTATAAGTTTCTTTTTCTCAATTATTTCATCTCTATTAGAAGTCGAGTGAGACATATTTTCCTCTTGGAGGGATACTCATGATTTGGTCAGTTAATAACGATCTAAAGCTTGGTCTACTTTTAATTTTAGTATACCACTCTTTCAATCTAGGATATCTTTTCCATTGAATATCTCCTAGATAATCTAAACAAGAAATATGAGCTGCAGCAGTAAAGTCAGCATTATTTACTTTTTCTGAAACTAGGCAAAATCTATCATTCAGTAAAGTTTCTATATATTTGAGATGGTAATTTAGATTATGGATTCCAACTTTAATTCTATCTAATCTTGGTAAACCTCCGCCTTGCTCTATATTAAGAAATTGTCTTTCAATTTTTTCATGCAGAATAATTTTGAGAACTTCAGAATGAAATTTGTTGTCAAACCAATCCATAATTCTTCGACATTCATTTTTTTCATCAATATCTTCAGGAAAAGTGGTTTCAAATTTTTCTTCCAAAAATTCTGTTATGGCATAATGACCACAAATTTTTATTTTTTCGATTATCAAAACTGGCACATCACCAGAAGGATTAGTTCTAATAAATTCCCTTCTTTTTTGCCAAAATGCTTCTGTTATAAGGTCAGGATCAACATTTCTTTCTCTCAATAACAGCCTTATTTTCCTACTGAAAGGACATAAAGGATAATGATATAATGTCGCCATTGTTAGCACTCTTTTGAAATATTATTTTTTATAATAAATATATGCTGTATAATTCTATATATTATTTTATCTTATTTTATTTAATAACCAAAGAATGATCGTATGAATATTACTATGCATAAAGGTGATTTACCCAAAAACCTTAATTTTGGAGATAGTGTTGCCGTTGATACTGAAACCCTAGGATTAATCCCAGAGAGAGATCCTTTGTGCCTAATACAGCTTTCTTCAGGTGATGGATCTGCTCATTTATTACAATTTGATAGAAGTAATTATGATGCACCTAATTTAAAAAAAATACTAAGCGATCCAAATTGTGAAAAAATCTTTCACTTTGCACGTTTTGATATTGCTGTTATTAAATATTATTTAGATATTGATTGCTCTCCAATTTATTGTACAAAAATAGCTTCAAAACTAGCAAGAACTTATACTGATAAGCATGGCTTAAAGGATATATGCAAAGAGTTATTAGGAATTGAAATATCAAAAAATGAACAAACTTCTGATTGGAGTTTAGAAGAACTTAGTGAGGAACAAAAAAATTATGCAGCTTCTGATGTTCTGCATTTACATAAATTAAAATCAATACTTGAAGATAAACTGGAGAAAGTAAACAGAAAAGAGTTAGCGCAAGATTGTTTCAATTTTATTTCTACAAGAGCATATTTAGATTTAAATGGATGGTCTGAAATCGATATTTTTAGACATTAGTTATGAATGAAATTAGATCGAAAAATCAGATAGATAAGATTAAAATAAAAAGGTTAAAGCTTATTTTACCGATTTTTATATTTATTTTTATCTTATTTATTATTTTTCAATACATCAGTACCAAAAAAGTTTTTGTTGTAGATGATAGTGATATAGATAATTACTCCAGATTAACTTTTGACTCTACTTCTGGTGTTATTAAACCATTATTAACAGGAAATACATCTGATGGAAGTTTTTATAAATTAACTGCAAATAGAGCTAGTCCACTTGGACCGGAACTTAAAGATATAGAGTTAGAAAAAGTAAATTTAGAATTTTATGATAAAGATTTACTCACTATTAATTTGTTATCTAATTTTGCAAAATATCTTGCAACAACTAATTCAGCCATTTTATTTGATAATCTTAAGGGAAAAACATTTGATGGATATTCATTTGTTGCGAATTCTGTATCAATGAATCTTGATACATCTTTTATTTTCATTGATGGTCCAGTTATTGGCGGTAAAGACAATATAAATTTTGATGCAGGAAAAATTGAAGTTCATGATAAAGGGTCAAAAATTTTCTTTTCATCAGGCGTTAGGTTAAAAATCTCAAAACCAACAAGTGAGTTAAAAAATGATTAGGAAAAACATTATAGCTATATTCATGCTTTTTTCTTTTTTGCTCACAGATATTGGACTATCTGAAGAAGGTAATAATTTTTCTGTAGAGAGAGATGAGCCTTATGAAATTACTTCAGAAAATATGTTCATTGAAAGAGAACAAAAAACTATTGGTTTTTCCGGAAATGTTATTCTAAAACAGGGCGCTGCCTATTTAACGGCTGACCAAATCGAACTTTTCTTTGATAATAGTTTCAATCAGGAAGGTTTTTATAAAATGTTAGCTTCTGGAAATATTTTGATTAAAAATAATGATTCAACTTCTATAACTGGTAATTTAGTTACTTATAATGTGAGTGATGAAAAGATTATTATGACTGAAAATGTTATACTAAAAAATCAAATGTCTATGATTAAAGGAAACAAACTTATTTTAGATATAAATTCAGGAAAAATTGAGATTTTTGATGATAAACTTGACCAAGAGAGAGTCAAAGGGGTATTGGTAGATCAAAATAATAAAGAGGAACAATAAAATGGTCGCTGAAGATCAAAAGCCTATTCTAGTTAAAAATAATGATGAAGGACTTATTATAAAAAAAATAAGTAAATCATTTTCTGGAAGACCAGTTGTAAGAGAGGTAGAATTCCAATTTAAATGTGGTGAGGCTATAGGTTTATTAGGTCCAAATGGATCAGGTAAAACAACTCTTTTTTATACCATTATAGGCTTAATAAAACCTGATTCAGGTTCAATTATTTTAGATGGTGAAGATATTACCGATCTACCGATTTATAAAAGATCAAAGAATGGCATTGGTTATCTACCTCAAGAGGCATCTATATTCCGAGGTATGACTGTCGAAGATAACATTAAAGCAATTTTAGAACTTTTAGAAGAAGACAAACAAAAAGTAGAAGAAGAAATAGATCATCTATTAAAGGAATTTGATATTGATCATTTAAGAAGAACCCCTGCTTTATCACTTTCAGGTGGTGAAAGAAGAAGAGTAGAGATTGCTAGATGTTTAGCCTCACATCCAAAATATATACTTTTAGATGAGCCATTTGCAGGTATAGATCCTATTGCAGTTGGTGAAATTAGAGAGTTAGTTTCACATTTGAAAGAAAGAGGGGTAGGCGTTCTTATCACTGACCATAATGTAAGAGAAACGCTTACTCTAATAGATCGGGCTGTTCTTATTCATGAGGGCTCAGTTCTAATTGAAGGTGAGCCTAATGATATTGTTGGTAATGAAGATGTCAGAAAGATTTATCTCGGAGATAGATTCTCTATATAATTTCATTGTGAAGTTTGTTGATGATGTCATAAATTCAGTTACTTCTTGTTTTACAAGGTATTTTGATTTTGAAGGTAGATCTTCAAGAGCAGAATTTTGGCACTGGCAATTATTTAGGATATTATTATTTTTATCACTGACATTCCTTGAAACAATTTTGTTTTCTGGACTTAATTTTACCTTTAATTTATTTCTTCTGATACCTGAAATTTCAGTATCAATAAGGAGATTGCATGATATAAACAAGAGTGGTCTCTGGTATTTATTAACTTTTACTATTGTAGGCATAATTCCTTTGATTTATTTCTATTCATTAAAAGGCGATGAAATCGAAAATAATTACAAATATTAAACTAAAATAATGGTCTCTTTATTGAAAAAAATATTACACATATCAAAAATTTTCTTAAAAAATTCAATAAGCTTTATTCTATTTTTGCCAAAATTTTTGACTGGTCTGATAATTATTGCAGGTTTAGTATTTTTTTTCCGATTTTCTTCCTTAGATGGACCAATTAATGTTGAGGATGGTTCAACCTTATATATTCCTATGGAAGGTTTAATAGTTGAAGAGAAGGCATCAAATACAAACTTAGGGGACATTTTTTTCCAAGAAACAAACACACCTCAAATTGATTTACATAAATTATTAAATGCGATTGACGGCGCTAAGAATGATAATAAGATTTTAGGGATATTTATTGATTTAAGCGATTTTTTGGGTGGTTATCCTGCCGAGCTACTTAAGGTTGCTAATCAATTAGAAGATTTTAAACTCTCAGGCAAATTTATAATTGCTTATTCAGACTTCTTCTCCCAGAGCGCATATGTTATAGCCTCTCCATCTACAGAAATTATCTCTTATCCATCAGGAGGAGTTTTGCTTCAAGGCTTTTCCTCGAAAAGATTATTCTTTAAAGACTTTTTCGACAAAATTGGTTTGGAGGTAATCAATCTTTCTGAGGGTCAGTTTAAAACAGCGTTTGAAAATTTAACTCTTTCATCAATGAGTGAGGATGATAAAAATCAGCGCCTAAATCTTTTTAGCAATATATGGAAAGAGATCACCAATGCAATTGAAAGAAATAGAGAGCTTAATCAAGGTTCAATTGATTATTATTTAAATAATATTGATCAGATACTTGAACAAAATGGAGGCGATTGGGGAAAGGCTTCAGTTGAATATAAATTAATTGATAGTTTAGTAAAAAGGGGAGATTTAGAAAAATATTTCAAAGAAGAATATTCTAAAGATGAAAATGAATGGAAGCATGTTGATTATAGAAATTATTTTAAATCTAAAGAAAATAATGATGAAGAAAATACTGTTGCAGTTATAAATATTTTAGGTCCAATTATTGATGGTTATCAAACTTCTGGCGCAGCAAGTGGAGATAATATTTCTGCTTTATTTGATAAAGCTTTAAAAAATGATCAAATAAAAGCAATGGTAGTAAGGGTTAATACTCCAGGCGGTTCAGTATTTGCCTCAGAATTAATAAGAGATGCATTAATTCGTGTAAAAGAAAAAAATATTCCTATTGTAACATCTATGGGAGGTGTTGCCGCTTCAGGTGGCTATTGGGTAGCTGCCTCAACAGATTATATTTTTGCTGAAGATTTAACTATTACAGGTTCTATTGGAGTAGCCTCAGTAATATTTAATGCTGAAGAGACATTTAACAAAATTGGATTAAATGAGGATGGAGTATCATCATCAGTATTTTCTGATACTTATAGAGGTATTTATTCAAAAAGACCTGATGAACGATTAATTAATCTAAAT
>CACLNZ010000021.1 GCA_902608415.1 uncultured PS1 clade bacterium | reverse complement strand
AATTTGAGACATATTTGACATTGCTATTTTATTTTTCTGATTTTCATTTTGGAGTATTAATTTTTTTTCATTAAAGCCCTCTATCAAAATAATTTGATAGTAATTGTCTGACCCTATCACTGGGGTTACCTCAACATCTACATCCTTATGAGAACCAGAAATTGGAGTTGATAAATCAACTCTATATTCTTTAAAAGTTGTTTCTGTATTAAGAGAATTATCTATTAAAGATAAAATTGGAGATGAAAAAGGAAGAATGCTTTCGATTGATTTTTCTACCAACACTTTAGAGCTTAATTTAAAAAAATCTTCAGCAGCTGAATTCACCATATTTATAAGCTTATGTTTATCAATTATTATAATTGGAAAGGTAATTGAATTTATGACTTGCTTATGTATATTAGTATCATTAATCATTTTAATTGCCTAATTTTTAAGCATTTATATATTATGCCTAATAATTAGGCAAATTATGTTTATAAAAACACATGATACATTTTATTATATTAGCTGCAGGAAAAAGCGAACGCTTTAAAAAGAAAAAGAATAAATTATCTAAACAATTTTTCAAAGTTAATGGAGTTTCGCCCCTAGAACATTTGATGAGATCAGTCTCAAATAGCCCATTAATAAACTCAATTACTTTGGTTATAAACAAGGATGATAGATTGGAAATAGTAGGCTTTAGAAAAAAATATCATAAGTTAAATACTATTATTAACGGCGGTATCACCCGTCAACAATCAGCTTTCATAGCTCTTAAAAGCATTCGTAAAAAAAGAGTAAAAACTAAAAATGATATAGCCTTAATTCACGACGCTGCTAGGCCATTTTTAGAAAAGCAAATTATTAAGAATTGTATTTCTCAGTTAAAAAAATATGATGGAGTTTTTCCTGCCTTGAATATGGATGATACCCTTAGAAACAAAAAAAACTTAAATCCTTATGATAGAAACATTATTATTGGTTCACAAACACCTCAAGCATTCAAATTTGACAAAATTTATATGGCTTATCAAAAAATTGAAGGAATATACTCTGATGACATTGCTATTGCAAATGAGTTTGGATTAAGAATAAAAAAAATCGAGGGATCAAAGTTAAATTTTAAAATAACAAATCCTTCTGACATTGAAATATATGAAAAGCTATTAGAGCAATATTATAGAAACAGAATCGGAAATGGATTTGATTTTCATAAATTTAAAAAAGGAAAATCAATCAAAATTGGTGGTTTAAAAATTAAAAGTAAGTTTTCGTTCGAAGCTAATTCTGACGGCGACCCTATCTTACACTCGATTACTGATGCCATCTTAGGGGCATTGAATGAAAAAGATATTGGTTTTCATTTTGAACCAGATAATAATAGATATAAAAATGCAGATTCAATTATTTTTATCAATAAAGCTCTTCAATTGCTTATGGACAGAAAAGGTGAAATTATTAATTTGGACTTAAATATTATATGTGATTATCCAAAAATTAACCCAATTAGAGATAAGATTAGAAAAAATCTTTCGAAGATTCTGAAAATTAGTGAAGATATTATTAATATTAAGGCCACATCAACTGAAGATGAAGGGTTTGTTAATACAAAAAAAGGTATAGCTTGCCAAACAGTGATTTCTCTAAGGGTATTTAATTATGATTAATAAATTAATAATTAATTTTTGTACTCTCTTCAATTTGGGTTTTGTAAAATTTATGCCTGGAACTATTGGTTCATTAGTTTCACTTCCTTTAGGTTACATAACTTTAAAATTATTTGGTTTTTGGACATTTGTTCTCATAATCATCCTTTTAATTTTAATTAGCTATTTTGCTATATCAAAATACTTAATTTCAAATGAATCAAAAGATCCAAAAGAAGTTATTATTGATGAGTTTATTGGTCAGTTTATTGCTTTGATTTTTATTCCAAATAGTATTTTGGGGTTACTGTTAAGTTTTTTATTGTTTAGGTTTTTTGATATTACCAAACTTTATCCTGTTAATAAGGCAGAAAAAATACCGGGAGCAATAGGAGTTTTAGCGGATGATATTGTGGCAGGATTAATGACTGCTGGTATAATAATATTTTTAAATATCTTTGGTATTGATTTATGAATAAAGTCAAAATTGATAAACTGGCTCAAAAAGTTGTCAAAGAATGCGAAAAGCAAAAAAGAGTATTGGCTGTTGCTGAAAGCTGTACTGGCGGAATGTTAAGCAGTTATATAACATCAGTTTCTGGGTCGTCAAAAATTTTTGACAGAGGATTTATAACTTACTCCAATGATGCAAAAATTGATTTAACAAATGTAAAAAAGAAAACAATAGAAAAATTTGGTGCAGTTTCTAAAGAAACAGCGGTAGAAATGGTCGAAGGAACTATAAAAAATTCTCACTCCTCATTAGCCATCTCAATAACTGGAGTAGCTGGACCAGGTGGAGGTACATCAGTTAATCCAGTTGGAACTGTATATATTGCTATAATGATCGATGATAAGAGCGATATAAAAAAATTTAATTTTCCCAATAAAGGTAGAGAATTTATAAGGCAGGAATCTGTTTATGAAGCATTACAATTGTTACTTAACAAGCTTAAGAAGTAGATAGCAATCTTTTCTCGAAAGACGAAATTGTTTCTTTTATTAGAATCTCTGATGCCCTATCAATAGCTTTTTCTAATATAGTATTATTCAAATCTAATTCTAAATTAATTGAAACTAAAGTTCCATCATCATATTCATCAAAAACCCAATTTGCTTCTAAATAACGAAAAGAACCCTTTACTCCTAATGCATTAATTTTTCTTTCATAATCATAAAGTGTAACTTTACTTACAAATGAACCTGAAAAAAGAAGATACTTCATATTTAATTTAGCAAAAAAATAATCATGGACTCTTCTTTCAATAATTGATTTTTCGCACCAAGGTATAAATTCAGAGTATGATTCAACATCTGAAACTAAACCATAGAGGTTTTCAGCTGATGAATTTGATTGAACTTTTTTTTCAATTTTTAGCAATTAACTTATTTTTTTAATTCTATTTTGTTTGAGAATTTTAAAATCCTCTTCTGCATGATGAGAGGAGCGCGTTAAGGGACTAGATGAAACCATTAGAAATCCTTTTGATTCAGCTATTATTTTATATCTATTAAATTCATCAGGAGTAACATATTTATCAACTGGGGCGTGCTTTTTTGTTGGTTGTAAATATTGACCTAAAGTTAAAAAATCAACCTTTGCAGCCCTTAAATCATCCATAACTTGCATAATTTCATTTTTTTCTTCTCCAAGTCCTAGCATTAATCCTGATTTAGTAAATATATTAGGATTTTTGTCCTTAACATCATTTAACAACCTTAGAGAGTTAAAGTATCTTGCTCCAGGTCTAATAGATAAATAGAGACGCGGAACAGTTTCAAGATTATGATTAAATACATCAGGATAATCTTTCAATATTTTTTCTAGTGCATTTTCTTTTTTCAAAAAATCTGGAGTTAATATCTCAATAGTAGTTTCAGGAGATGTTTTTCTGATAGCGTATATAGTTTTAGCAAAATGCTCTGCTCCGCCATCATCAAGATCATCTCTATCAACCGAGGTAATTACTACATGACTTAAGTTCATTTTTTTTACAGCTTGTGATATTTTATATGGCTCAAATGCATCTAGTTTATCAGGTAGTCCTGTTTTAACATTACAAAATGCACATGCTCTAGTGCATGTATCCCCCATAATCATAAAAGTTGCATGATTTTTTTGCCAACATTCTGAAATATTTGGACAATTAGCTTCTTCACAAACAGTTACAACCTTAGACTCAGAAAGTATTTTTTTTGTTTCAAGAAATTTCTCTGATCCAGAAACTCTTACCCTTAACCAATCTGGTTTTTTAATTTGAGATGTCTCTTTATTATTTCTTTTTTCAGGGTGACGAATTGAAGACACTTTTATAAATCCTTTAAATTATGTGATAATTTATCAAAAAAATTAAATATAAGCAATTTAGTGTTTAGTTAGTTTAATTTAATTATATAATCATCTTCTTGAGCATAACCTAAATATTCCCTTATAGTCTGATCCATAAGATCAGAATCTTTAAATTCAACTATATTCTTTATTTTTATTTCCATTGTAGCGTTATCACTTTTAATTTTTTGTAATTCTTTTGTATTAAAAGCTATTTCATAATTAAGGTTATTTAATGAAAGCATACCTCTCGAGGAATAAATTAAATTAGTTAATGCAAAAAAATTTATAAATAAAAAGAAAATTAATAGAGATGAGCTAATCAATAATTCTTGATAATTTGCTTTAAATAGCAGGCTTCGAAAATATCTATAAAAACGAATCATTGTCTCAAAGAATCATAAAAGACTATAATTGGTCAATAGTTAAAATTAATTCTTCTTTAAAATTGAATTACCTGCATATCTAGAATTATTCTTGAGATCACTCTCAATCCTAATTAACTGATTGTATTTTGCAACTCTATCAGACCTTGTCATTGACCCTGTTTTGATTTGACCAGAGTTTGTTGCTACAGATAAATCCGCTATAAATGTATCCTCTGTTTCTCCAGAACGATGAGAAATGACACATGAATATTTGTTATTTTTAGCAATATCAATAGTTTCTAATGTTTCAGTGATAGTGCCTATTTGGTTAACTTTAATAAGTATAGAATTAGCTGCATTCTTTTCTATGCCCATTTTTAATCTTTCTGGATTAGTTACAAAAAGATCATCACCTACTATCTGAATCTTTTTTCCAATTCGATCATTTAGATTTACCCACCCACTCCAATCATCTTCATGTAAAGGGTCCTCAATTGAAAAAATAGGATATTTATTTG
The DNA here is from genome assembly GCA_902608415.1 of uncultured PS1 clade bacterium. Taxonomy (GTDB): domain Bacteria; phylum Pseudomonadota; class Alphaproteobacteria; order MED-G09; family MED-G09; genus AG-430-B22. The sequence continues at coordinate 10,575 of CACLNZ010000021.1, read as the reverse complement.
TTAGCCCTTCCCACATATTAATTAAATCATCACTGCTAGATGCGCTATCATTAGATAAAAAATATTGGCCGTCTTTATGTAGTTCTGATGCAGCAATATCTAAAGCAAAGACTATATCCTCTTCAAGCCTATAGCCAGCTTTTTCAATGGCCCTACATAAATAAGATAATGCATCTTCACTTGTTTTTAAATCTGGCGCTACACCACCTTCATCTCCAACATTAGTGCTAAATCCATCGTTCTCTAATAAATTTTTAAGCGAATGAAAAATTTCAGAACCTGTTATAATTGCATGATTAAATGTTTCTGCAGATATTGGCATAATCATAAATTCTTGAATAAATAATGAATTATTAGAATGCGCCCCACCATTAATCAAATTCATCATAGGGACAGGTAAAATATATGAGTCTGATGAGTTTAAATATTCATACAAAGGTTTATCTTCTGAATTAGCTTGAGCTCTTGATAATGCAAGTGAAACTCCTAATATTGCGTTTGCTCCTAATCGAGATTTATTGTTTGTTGAGTCTAGATCAATCATTTTATTATCGATTTCTTCTTGCTTAGATGCTTCCATACCATAGAGCGCATTATTTATATCAGTGTTAATGCCCTCAACAGCTTTTAATACTGTTTTTCCTGATAAAGTTTTTCCTCCATCCCTAAGCTCATAAGCTTCATATGCGCCTGTAGAAGCTCCAGAAGGAACTGATGCCCTTCCGAAACAGCCATCTTCAAGAGTTATATCAACCTCAATAGTGGGATTACCTCTACTATCGAAAATCTGCCTTCCTATAATTTTTTTAATTTTTGACATTGAAAAATAATAATACATCCTATTTATTATTACTATTAAATAACAATTCACTGCCATATAAGCTATAAAATAGCTATTAAGATTAGGATGATGATTATGAAACACCTAGGAAAAGAAAATGAAAAATTCACAGAACCATCCGTTAAAATATTAGATAAAATAGAAAATAAACGAAAAGAAAAATTTCTTGTGAGGTTTACTCAACCAGAATTTACAAGTATTTGTCCTGTAACTTCACAACCAGATTTTGCACATATAGTTATTGATTACATACCAAATAAATGGATTGTTGAATCAAAATCTTTGAAGTTATATTTTCAAAGTTTTAGGAACCATCAATCTTTTCATGAAGATGTAACAATGCTAATTGCAAAAGACATAACAAAATTATTAAAGCCCAAATGGTTTAGGATAGGATCTTATTGGTATCCTAGGGGTGGCATGCCAATTGATGTATTTTGGCAATCTTCTGAACCTCCGAAGAACTTGTGGATACCTGATCAAGGTGTAAGAAATTATCGAGGAAGAGGATAAAAATTAAAATTTTTCTGATTTAACGAGATCATCTATCTTTTTTATTTTTATAATCATATCTTCAAAATCTTCAAGTTTTGTAGCTGAAGGTCCATCACATAGAGCTTTATCTGGGTCCGGATGAACCTCAATAAATAGTCCAGAAATTTTTAAGGCTATTGCTGCTCTAGCAAGGTCTTCTGCTTGATCGGATCTTCCTCCAGCAGAATTGCCTTGTCCTCCTGGAAGTTGCAGAGAATGAGTGACATCAAGAATTATTGGATAATTAAAGGCTTTTTGTTCGGATATTCCTAGAAAATCAACAATAAGGTTATCATAGCCAAAAGATGATCCTCTCTCACAAAGAATAATGTTATCATTTCCAAATGAATTACATTTTTCAATTATATTTTTCATTTGATTGGGAGATAAAAATTGTCCTTTTTTGATATTAAGGGGAAGTTGAGTTTTACATGCCGCACTAATTAGATCTGTTTGCCTGCATAGGAAAGCTGGTATTTGCAGTATATCAACTACTTGAGAGATTTCTTCAATCTGATCTTTTTCATGGATATCAGTTATTATTGGTACATCAATATTTTTTTTAATAGATTCAAAAATTTTTTTACCGTCCTTAAGTCCAGGACCTCTATAAGAGTCTACAGATGATCTATTTGCTTTATCGAAAGAAGCTTTAAAAATGAATGGAACATTATGTTTAATTGTAATTTCTTTTAGTATTTCAGCCACATCAAGGGCCATGGCCTCATCCTCTAATACATTTAATCCTGCAATAATTGTCATAGGTGAGTTATTGGATAAGTTTATTTCTTTTATTTTAATTTCTTTCATTTTTTGACTTTACCAGAAATTTTAGATTTTTTAATAGAAGCTTTTATAAAAGATGAAAATAAGGGATGAGGGTTAAATGGTCTTGATTTCAATTCAGGATGGAACTGCACACCTATAAACCAAGGATGATTTTTTAACTCAACTATTTCAGGCAATAATCCGTCGGGTGACATACCAACAAATCTTAACCCTGCCCTTTCAAGTTCGCCAACAAATGACATGTTAACCTCATATCTATGTCTGTGTCTTTCATTAATCTTTTTAGAACCATAAATGTTTCTTACTTTTGAATCTTTTTTTAATATCGCAGGATATGAACCCAATCTCATTGTCCCACCATATTCACTTTCAAGATCTCTTTTTTGAATTTCTTCATCTTTTATCCACTCAGTAAGCAATCCAATTACAGGTATATCTGTTTTACCAAACTCACTCGAACTAGCAGATTTATATTTTAATAAATTTCTTGCAGCATCAACAACTGCCATCTGCATGCCGAAGCAAATCCCAAAAAAAGGTATCTTATTTTCTCTTGCATATTTTGATGCAAAAATTTTTCCTTCTGAACCTCTTTTACCAAATCCACCAGGAACTAGTATGCCGCTCACGCCATTAAAAAGAATTTTATTTTTATTTTTTTCTAATTTATCCGTATCAATATTTTTGATTTTTACTTTAACATTATTTGATATACCTCCGTGTGTAAGGGCCTCAAATAAAGATTTATATGCATCATTTAAATCTAAATATTTTCCAACAACACCAATTGTAACTTCTCCAATTGGTTTACGAATTCTATCAACTACTTTATTCCATTTTCTCAAGTTTGATTTTGGAAAAGTATTTTTTCCTAATGTATTTAAAACAGCAACATCTAAACCATTAATTTTTAAATCCTTAGGAACTGCATAAATAGTATCTACATCAATAGCTTGAATGACTGAGCCTTCATCAACATTGCAAAAAATTGAAATTTTTCTTATATCAGATTTTGAAATTTTCCTGTCACACCTACAAACAAGAATATCAGGTTGAATACCAATTGATCTCAATTCTTTAACAGAGTGTTGGGTAGGTTTCGTTTTAACTTCACCAGCGGCACTAATATATGGGACAAGAGTTAAATGAAGGAAACAAGTCATATTTTTTTTTAACTCATTGCTTAACTGTCTGATCGCTTCAAAAAAAGGCAATCCCTCAATATCGCCAACTGTTCCACCAATTTCACATAAACAAAAATCTATATTTTTATTATTGGAAAGTATAAATTCTTTAATTTCATCAGTAACATGAGGAATAATTTGGACTGTTCTTCCTAGATAATCACCTTTTCTTTCCTTGCTAATAATTCTCTTGTAAATTTGACCAGTAGTAATGTTATCGTTAATTGATGCGGGAACATTAGTAAATCTCTCGTAATGCCCTAAATCAAGATCAGTTTCTGCACCATCATCTGTAACAAAAACTTCACCATGTTGGAATGGATTCATTGTACCTGGATCAACATTAAGATATGGATCAAGTTTTTTAATTTTTACATTAAAACCCCTTGATTGCAGAAGAGCGCCTAGCGCAGCTGATGTGAGTCCTTTTCCTAATGAAGATGCCACTCCACCAGTTATAAAAATATACTGTGTCATGGAAGTAAATTATAACAAATAGAAAAGAAATTACAAAGATAAAGATATATTAATTTAGATCAGGCAATTCATTAATATCTTCATCTAAATCTAGATCAATTTGAGGGAGTTTTTCAGAGGCAATATTATCAACAATTGATGAGTTTTGATTTGAACTTGATAATAAGGCAAGCGATAGACTAGTAATAAAAAAAATAGTAGCAAATACAGCAGTTAATTTTGATAATACATTTCCAGCAGCTCTTCCGGACATAAAATCTCCTGAACCTCCAATTCCAAGACCGCCGCCCTCAGATCTCTGCAAAAGCACTAGAACTATCAAAATAATAGCAATAATAAGATGAATAACTAAAATAAAACTTAACATAATATGTATGCTTTTAAACGATGATTAAAAATATTTCAAATCATTAAATAAATTGCTTAAGAATTGATTTCATATCTTTTATTTTCAAGCTAGCTCCACCGATCAATGCTCCGTTTACATTATTCAAAGATAATATTGAAAAAACATTTTTTGCGTTAACTGAACCTCCATAAATAATTCTTATTTTTTTTGATCTTTTTCCATATAAACCTTCGAGTTTTCTAGAAATATAATCATGAACCTCCTCAATATCAGAATATTCTGGAACCAAACCAGTTCCAATAGCCCAAATTGGTTCGTAAGCAATCTCTAACAGATTTGGATTGATGTTATTTTTTAAAGCTCCCTTTAATTGATTTCCTAAAACTCTTAATGTCTTTGATTTTTTCCTATCTGATAAGCTTTCGCCAATACATAAAATTGCCTTAATATTATTTTTTTGAATATTTAATATTTTTTTGTTCAAAAGATTATTGTTTTCATTACGGTAAAATCTTCTTTCTGAATGACCAACAATGCAATAGGAAGCTTTTAAATCACTCAACATACTTGCAGAAACTTCACCTGTATAAGCACCAATTTCGTATTCGCTACAATCTTGAGCGCCAATTTCAATTTTGGACCTTTGGGTAAGTTGGCAGAATTTATCTATCAATGTAAATGGAGGGCAAATAAGAATATCAACATTATTAATTAATTTTTTAGAATTAAATTTCAATAAATTTTTAATAAAAGAAATATCTTTTTTATCACCATTTAATTTCCAATTTCCTGCTATTAGTAATTTTTTCGACATTATTTTTTATCCTACATTATTTAATTATAATATAAGCTATTTCTTGCGTTTTTGTTAACAGAAGATACATTAAGCAAAAATTAGTTTTACAAATAACTGAAGGTAAAGATTTATGTTAGATTTATTAAGAAGAAATGCTTCTGGGCCATTTGGACTTACGCTAATAATATTGCTTGTTCTTGCATTTTCAGTCTGGGGTATTGGAGATATTTTTAGAAATTACGATGTAGGAACTTTAGCCCGAATAGGAGATAGAGAAGTAGACTCACAAGAATTTTTATTTCGTTACAATAGAGAAATCAATAGAATATCAAATGAATTAGAAAGATTTGTCTCTAATGAAGAAGCAAGGGATTCTGGAATAGATACTCAGATTTTATCAAATCTTTTAGTTGAAAAAACTCTTAATTCCTCTGCAGATAGAATGAAATTAAGGCCTTCAGATAATTCGCTTACTGAGAGATTAAAAAATACTAACTCTTTTAAAAATGCATTTAACAAGTTTGATAAAAATGTATTTAATCAAGTTTTAAGGCAAAATGGTATTACGGAGGACCTTTTTTTCAGTATGGAAAGGGACTCTATTGCCCAAACCCAAATATATAGAGCTTTGTTTGAAAATATAAATATATCTAAAGAATTTAACAACTTAATCTATAGATTTCAAAATGAAGATAGAAATGTTGAGTATTTAGTGCTCAATACAAATTCCGAAAATATTGATGCATATGAAATTAATAATGAAGAATTACTTAATTATTATAAAAATAATAAAGATAATTATAAATCAGAATCTAAAAGGGATTTTACCTTAATATCACTCTTAAAATCAGAGCTAAGTTCACTTATTGAAGTTGAAGATGAGATTATCAAAGAGATATATGAAAACAATTTAGGTGATTATGAAACCCCAGAAAAAAGAACATATTATGTTATCCCTTTTAATTCTTCTGAAGAAGTTAATTTAGCTTTAAATAATTTTGAAGAAAATACTGATATAAATAATATTTTAGTTTCGAGAGGACTTTCAGTAGAAGATGTTCTGCAATCATCTCTATCATTAGAAGAAGGTTTAAATGACACTATTTCTAATAAAGCTTTTGAAGTAAATAAAAATATATTAGCTGGTCCAGTCACAGGTCCTTTTGGTCCAACTTTAATTTATGTTACAAATATAGAGCCATCATTTAAAAAAACTTTTTTAGAGGCAAAAGAAAAAATAGAGCAAGATTATAAATCTGAAGAAACTCAAGATAAGATCTATGAAATTTATAATGTTATTGAAGATCAAAGAGCTGAAGGTTTAACATTTGAGGAAATAGCTGCAGAAAATAATTTAAAGCTATCTCAATATTCATCTGTAAATGATAATGGAAGTAACTTTAGTAGCTTAAATATAGACTTAACTTTAAGGAATTCAATTATTGAGACTATATTTAATTCAGATATAGGTCTTGAGATGGACCCTCTTGAAGACCAAAATGGAAATGTTGTTTTTATAAGAATAGATAACATTGATGAAGAAATATTTCTTAACTTTGATAGCGTTCAAAATCAAGTTAGATCAGATATTATTAATAAACGTCAAAAGAAAGAATTAGAAGATATATCATTACAGTATTTAAATGACATAAATAATAATAATAATAATTTAGAACAGATTGCAGATAATTTTAATGTTGCAATACTAACAAGAGACAATTTAAGTCGGTATTCTTTTGATGAAGTATTTTCTAGATCTGCAATACAAGAAATATTTAAAACCAGTTTAAATAAGCCATTTAAAGCAAATGTTGGTATTGGCGATAGCATTATTATTGGCTTAGTAACAAAAATTTCAATACGGGAACAGAAAGAAGTTGATATTGAAAATCTAAACCAACAGAATGAAGGCAATCTAAAAAACGAACTTTTATTTACTTTATCTGAGGAATTACAAAAAGAATTATCAAGTGAAGTTTATCCTGAAAGATTAGATTTTTTGTTTGAAACCATAAATGCTCAAGGTTCATTTTAAAAAATGGAAAAAAAAATTTCCATTGACCATAAAGATTTTAAGAAAAATTATAATTCAAAAGAACCTCAATTAATCATTTTAAAATTTAATTCAGATCTTGTGGATCCTGTTAGCAGCTTTATGAGGATATCTGATGATATGGAAAATAGCTTTCTTTTTGAATCATTAAAAGATGGTGATTTAAGCGGTAGATATTCTGTTATTGGTATAAAACCTGACAAAATTTTAAAAATAACAAATAAAATATCCAAAATATATATAAATAATAATATTGAAGAAGTTATTGATAATAACCCAATCGATGTAATTAGGTATTTTATTAACAGTAGCTTAATTAAAAAGAATGATGATATTCCTTCGATAGCATCAGGCATATTTGGCTATATTGGCTATGATTTTGTAGCAAATATTGAAGATCTTCCTAAAGAAAAAATTGATGAGTTTGATGTTCCTGATAGTATTTTATTAAGGCCTTCAATAACAGTTATCTTTGATAAAGAGCTAAAAGAAATCCTTATATGTAAAGCAGTTTGGTTTGATAATAGTGTTGATGCAGATAGTGCATATAATTTTGCTCTTGATGAATTAAATAAAATTAAGGATAAAATTAAATCTGATAAAATTATTAAATTAAAAAAAGAACAAGAAGAATTAGGAGAAACCAAATCTAATTTTACTAAAGAACAATATTTTGAAAATGTTAGAAAAGCTCGCGAATATATCAAAGCCGGCGATATATTTCAGGTTGTACCTAGTCAAAGACTATCTGTTGAATTTAAAGCACATCCATTTTTATTATATGAATCATTAAGAAGAATTAACCCATCTCCTTACATGTATTATATAAAGTTTAAAGACTTTTATATTGTAGGGTCTAGCCCTGAAACCTTAGTCAAAGTTGAAAAGAATAAAGTTATAATTAAACCAATTGCAGGAACAAGACTTAAAGAAAAAGGAAAAGAAAACGAAATAAAGGCGTCTTTATTATCTGATCCTAAAGAATTGGCAGAACATCTAATGCTCCTTGATTTAGGAAGGAATGACATTGGAAGGGTTTCAAAAATTGGCTCAATAAATGTAAGAGACTCATTTCAAATCCAAGAAACATCACATTTATATCATATATATTCCACTGTTGAAGGAGAATTAAACTCTAAAGAAGACCGAGTAACAGCTTTATGCGCAGGTTTCCCAGCTGGAACAGTTACAGGAGCCCCTAAAATTAGGGCCATGGAAATAATTAATGAAATTGAAGACAGAAAAAGAGGAATATATTCTGGAGCAGTTGGTTATTTTTCATCTTTTGGTGATATGGACACAGCTATCGCCTTAAGAACAGCAATTATAAAAGATAATAAAATGTATGTTCAAGCTGGAGGAGGAGTAGTTTATGACTCTGACGAAGAGTACGAATTCAATGAAACATTGAATAAAGCTGAAGCATTATTCTCAGCTGCAAGGGATGTTTTTGATGAAAAGAGTAAGAAATGATTATTCTAATTGATAATTATGATAGCTTTACATGGAATTTATATCATTTCCTTGGTGATTTAGGACAAGATGTTAAAGTTATTAGAAATGATAAAGCGGATATTAATGAACTAATAGATCTAGGTCCAAAAGGATTTGTAATCTCTCCAGGACCTGGAGAGCCAAGTAGCGCTGGAATAAGTGTTGAATTAGTTAATGAATGCATTAAATCCAATATTCCTTTACTTGGCGTTTGCCTTGGCCATCAAGCAATTGCATACGCACTTAAAGGTAGTATTATTAGAGCAAAAAATATATTTCATGGTAAAATTTGTGAAATAATTACAGATGAAAAAGGTATATTTACTAATTTGCCTAAAAATTTTAACGCTACAAGGTATCATTCATTAATTGTTGAAGAAGAAACCCTTCATAAAGATCTTCATGTGTCTGCTAGAACTAAACAAGGAACAATAATGGGAATCCGTCATAAAAATAATATTATTGAAGGTATTCAATTTCATCCAGAGAGTGTTGCGACAGAATTTGGTCATAAAATACTTGATAATTTTTTAGGCCTGATTAAATGAGTGAATTCTCAGATATTTTAATTAAAATTCAAAAATCTGAATCTTTAAGTAGGGAAGATATAAAATTTGCTTATAACTTTATTTTAGATGGAAGAGCTAATGATATTGAAATAGAAGATTTTTTAATTGGATTGAATAACAAAGGTATAACGATAGATGATATTATTTCTGGCGTTGAAGTTCTAAGAGAAAAATCTTTTAAAGTAGAAGTGCCGGTTGATGCAATAGATACATGCGGAACAGGAGGAGATAATTCTGGAACATTTAATATCTCTACAGCCGTAACTTTTGTTGCTGCTGGGGCAGGCGCTATTGTTGCAAAACATGGAAATAGAGCACTATCATCAAAATCAGGATCTTCTCAAGTTTTAGAAGAACTAGGGATCAATATAAACATTAAACCAAATAAAATATCAGATTGTATAAATAAATCTAATATTGGATTTATGTTTGCTCCAAACCATCATTCTGCAATGAAATATGTTGGCCCTATAAGACAAAAATTGAAAGTTAGGACAATATTTAATCTTTTAGGTCCCCTAATTAATCCAGGAAATATAAAAAAACAATTAATTGGTGTATTTGATAAGAAATGGTTAAACCCCCTAGCAAAAACATTACAAGAATTAGGTTCTACAGATGTTATGATGGTTTGTGGTTCGGATGGCCTAGATGAAATTACCACTACTTCAGAGACTTATATTGCTGAATTAAAGAATAAAGAAATTACTAACTATACAATCAAACCTGAAGATTTTGGTATTAATAGAGCTAATCCGGATGAATTAATTGGTGATATCCCCAAAGTAAATGCTCAAAAAATTTTAAAACTTCTAGATGGTGAAAAAGGTGCCTTTAGAGATATTGTTATCCTAAACTCGGCAGCAGCAATTTATATTTCTGGTATTGCAGATAGTATTGAACATGGATTAAAGTTCGCAAATAGTTCAATTGATGATGGCAATGCTAAAGCATCGCTTGAAAAACTTGTTAAGGTCTCAAATGAAAACTAATATTCTTGATAAGATAAGAGATTATAAAATTAATGAAGTTAGAGAGAGAAAAATAAATTTCCCTCAAGATGATCTAGTTAATTTAATTAAAGATGATAAAAAAACACTGGGCTTTCGAGATAAGCTTATCGAGAAAAACAACAAAGGTTTCCCCGGAATTATTGCGGAAGTAAAAAAGGCAAGCCCTTCAAAAGGGATTATTAGACAAAATTTCAATCATATTGATATTGCTAAAGATTATGAAACTGGAAATGCAGCATGTATATCTGTATTAACAGACTTTCCATCTTTTCAAGGAAAACTAGAGTTTTTAAAGGATATAAGAGATAATGTTAATCTACCTTTACTTAGAAAAGATTTTATGATTGATCCCTATCAAGTTTATGAAGCGAAACTTTACGGTGCCGATTGCATATTAATAATTATGAAAATGGTTGAACAGGATATAGCCAACGAAATTTATAAAACAGCAAAAAAAACAAATATGGATGTAATTT
>CACLNZ010000020.1 GCA_902608415.1 uncultured PS1 clade bacterium | reverse complement strand
TTCTTTTTGATTGGTCTTCCAATATTAGAAATTTGGATACTTATTGAGCTTGGCTCAATATTTGGTTTTTGGGGTACATTACTTTTAGTTTTCGGTACAGCGATATTGGGAATATTTCATATAAGGATGCAGGGTTTTGAGTTAATTTTCAATCTACAAAAAAAACTAATGTCAGGTCAAAAAGCTATACCTGAATTGATCCAAGGCGTTGGGTTATTAATTAGTGGCTTCTTCTTTATTGTGCCTGGTGCAATAACAGATATAGTTGCTTTGATTTTTTTAATACCTTTTACACGCAAATATATTTTGAAATTGTTGATTGGCTTCTTAATAGATAAGATGAGAGAAAGAGGTTACTGATCAAACCTCAAAATCATCCCATAATGATTTTACAGACATAGCATTTATAAAATTTGTATGATCTTCTTTTTCTTTTTCACTTACACCATATGAGTAAATTTCTATTTCTTTAGTTTTAGGTGAATTGGTTTGATTGTTTTCAAATGTTTCTACGACATTATCAGAATCAAGTTTCAAACCTGGCTCTTTACCCCCCAAAAGCTCAAGATAAACATCCGCCAGAATCTTAGAATCAAGTAGTGCTCCGTGAAGCTCTCGATCATAATTATTAATATCAAACCTACGGCATAATGCATCTAAGCTATTTTGAGCGCCTGGATATTTATCTCTTGAAATTTTAAGTGTATCAATGGCTTGGTTCAAATTGATTTCGTTCATATCAAGTCTCTTCAACTCCGAATTTAGAAAACCTAAATCAAATTCAGCGTTATGGATTATTAAGGGACTATCAGATATAAATTCTAGAAAATCCCCAACAATTTCTTTGAAAAGAGGTTGGTCTTTTAAAAAATCATTCGATAGACCATGCACTTCCTCTGCACTTGGGTCCATCATCTTTTGGGGGTTAAGATATGTTTGATAAGTTCGGCCTGTAGGCATATGATTTATTAATTCGACACAGCCTATCTCTACAACCCTATCCCCGTTCTTTGGACTGAGGCCCGTTGTTTCAGTATCTAATGCAATTTCTCTCATTCTATTATCTTTTTTACAATATTCGCTACCTGATTTCTAGCATCTTCAATACCAATCGAAGTATCTACAATAAAGTCAGCTTTGTTCTTTTTTACATGATTTGGTATTTGTTGCGCCATTATGTTTTCAAATTTCTCTTTTGTCATGTTTGGTCTAGATAAAACTCTTTCTTCTTGTATTTCTCTAGGGGCATCAACCACGATAACAAGATCGACAAATTTTTCACCACCTGTTTCAAATAATAGAGGTATATCAAGGACAATTGCTTTGGCTTTGGCATTTTTTTCAAAAAATACCTCTCTATCTTCGCCGACAAGTGGATGAATTATGCTTTCGAGACTTTTTATCTTTTCTGGATTCCCTAACACATCTGCACTTAAACTTTCCCTATTTACAGAACCATCAGGGTTAATTGATTTTGGAAATTTTTCTTTGATCTTTTCTGAGCCTTTCTGGCCTGGTCCATATAGTTTGTGAACAGCTGCATCGGCATCGTATAAAGGTAGGCCTAAATCAGAGAACATTTTTCCTGTTTCTGTTTTGCCCATTCCAATTGATCCTGTTAACCCAATTTTTATCATTATCAAGTTAGGTCCTTGTCTAAAATGTTAAAAATTTCTTCTATCTGATTATCAAAAATATTCCTTTCACTTGGATTTGCTAGGACGCCCGGGTCGGGATTAACACCATAAAACGCCTTAAAGGCTGGTATTGCTTGAAAGACTAACATCCCAAGACCGCCTACTATTTCAAACCCCAAGGAATTAGCGTTTTCTAAAAGTTTGGTTTTTCTGGGTGAATAAACAATATCCATAACTATTAATTTCTTTTTACAAGAGCTTAAATCAAGATCAAAATTTTTTGTTTGTCCTTCCATCCCGATTGAAGAGCAGTTTATTAGGATATCGCAGTCTGAATTTATACAATTAGTGGCTAATTTTTTATTAACAAATTTTGTCCTGACTGTTTCATGTTCTGAGGGTATATATATTTCTGATATTTCCTCTACTAAATCTTTTGCTTTATTTTCTGATCTATTAATTACTTCCAATGTATTAATATGCCATAGGCTGCTAGTAGCCCCTTTTATGTCTGGGACTGTTTTTAGTGTTAGTCCGTAAGCGATTGCTCTAGCCGCTCCTCCAGCGCCAATAATAGTAACATTTTTATAGTTTGGGATTTTCTTGAAAAAGCCCTTAAACTCATAAAAAGGAGAATATTTTAGTTTATGATTTACCGCTAAATTAAATCCATGAAAATCAGAACTAAAACCAACCAGCTTCCCATCGACAATTTTAATAATATTTATTGATTTTGGCCCTATTAGATTTTCTACTGGCCTCTCACCATTTCCAATATTGTCAATGATAGATATGCTGTCACATAGTTCAAGTGCCTTTCCTTTGAAAGGAACTGTTATATTAAATCCCGAGTAACCTGTTTCAACAAGTCTATCAACTACATTTTCGAAATCTTTTTCGTCTTCTGCTTCAATTGTTTCATAACTTCCCTCAATCTTATTTTTCCTTAACCAATAATTATGAATTAAGGGTGATCGGCTGTGCTTTATTGGATTACCTATGACAGCGGCTTTCATCATCTAATTTTACCTATTTTATTTATTGCATTAAGTAATTGTATTAATGGCAATCCTACAATAGAGAAAAAGTCTCCGTCTATTTTTTTAAAAAGCTTAGATCCATAACCTTCAATGTTATAAGCGCCTACACACCTCAGGATATTCTTACCTGATTGAGATAAATATTCATTAATTTCCTTGTTTGTAAGTTTGTGAATTTCCATTTTCGATACACTTTGGTGCCGCCAAATAATTTTATTTTTTTTAGAAATTACAGTTCCAGAAATTAAACTATGTGTTTTATTTGATAGCTCTTTTAAGTGTTTTTTGGCTTCTTGGATTGATCTTGGTTTATCGTAAATTTTATTATTATGGAGCAAAACTTGATCAGCTCCTATAATTATATCTTCGGGTTCAGCATGTATCGATAAAGCTTTTTTTTCAGCTAAATATATAGCAAGGTCTTTCTTTTTACCTTTAAACTCTTTTTTTTGTGCCGTCTCATCTATAGTCGGGCTTTTTACTTTAAAATCTATACCTGTGTTTTTCAGCAGTTTCTTTCTTGAGGGAGAGCTTGATCCTAAAATAATTTTCATTCTTGTGCTCTTATACTCATTATAGCTGCGGCAGTTTCTTCTACCGATCTTCTCGTTGTATCAATTGTTGGCCAGCCCATTTTATTAAATAGTTTTTTGGCATCATCAATTTCTTTTGTAACACTATTTATGTTTGTGTACTCGTCTTTTTTTGGGTCAAGACCTAATTCTATGGCTCTTTTTTTTCTTACTGCAACGAGATTCTGAGGTGTAGTTATTAGTGCTATAACTGTTAAATTTTCATTTTCGTCAAGTTTTGGGAGTTCTTGATTTGGAACAAGCGGTATATTTGCAGCTTTAATTCCTTGGTTCGCAAGATATATACATGTTGGTGTTTTTGATGTTCTGCTAACACCAACCAAAATAATTTCTGCGCTTTTAATGGTGCTAATATTTTGACCATCGTCATGCTCTAGAGTAAAATTGAGAGCCTCAATTCTTTTAAAATATTCATCATTCAATTTATGCTGTCCCCCAGGCATCTTTGTCGCTTTAATACCTGTTTCATCTTCAATTAAAGAAACTATATTACTCATGAACGGCATATATGTAACTTTATTATCGAAGCAAAAACTCTCAAGCAATTTGCTTATTTCGTCATCAACAAGAGTACAAAGTACTAACCCTGGGTTTTCTTTAATTTTCTCAAAAACACGCTCGAGATTTTTCTTACTGCGAATTAGGGGGTAAACATTTTCTTCGTATTTTAGATTTTCAAACTGTGCTGCTGCTGCTGCGCCAACAGATTTAAGGGTTTCTCCAGTTGAGTCTGATATTAGATGTATAACTAGTTTTTTTTTACTCATTTTTTAAACTGTTCGCTTCCTGTTAATAAAGTTTATTAGATTGTTGATAAATTAAATAATTAGCAAGATATTCATCTTATTCTAAATTAACCAACATAATAATAAATTTTGCAAATTAATCTGTTTAAAATGTAAGTAAATACTTTTTTTAATATTTATCACCACTATTAACATATAAAAAATTATATTAATCAATTGATTTTATTATATAATTACTTAAATTGTGGATAAATTGATAATTTTTTCCTATTTTTGGTGGTTTGTTGATAGCTTTGTTGATATAATGTTTATCACCACTATTTCGGTGACTACCACATCTACTATATTTAATAATATTATTATAGAGCCAATCTAAATTATATTTCTTAGGATATTAAAATGAAAGAATTAAAACTCCAAGAGTTGAAAGCTAAAACAGCAGCAGAATTAATAAATTTTGCTAAAGAAAACGGTGTTGAAAATTCAAGTGCGTTAAGAAAACAAGAACTGCTGTTTGCAATATTAAAAGAACTTGCAGAAGTAGATATTGAAATTATAGGTGAGGGCGTTATAGAGGTATTACAAGATGGGTTCGGTTTTTTAAGATCTCCAGATGCTAATTATTTACCAGGTCCTGATGATATCTATGTTAGTCCTTCACAAATAAGAAAATTTTCACTCAAAACAGGTGATACCGTTGAGGGATATATTAGAGGGCCGAAAGAAGGAGAAAGATATTTTGCTTTAGTAAAGGTAAACAGTATAAATTTTGAAGAGCCAAAAAAAGCAAGAACAAAAGTCCACTTTGATAATTTAACTCCTCTGTATCCTGAGAGTCCATTTGTTATGGAAGTGGTTGAGAAAGACAAGAAGGATTTATCAGATAGAGTTATAGATATTGTATCCCCTTTAGGTAAAGGGCAAAGAGCACTGATTGTCTCTCCTCCAAGAACAGGAAAAACAGTATTACTTAAAAATATTGCGAACTCAATTACAAAAAATCATCCTGAATGTTACTTAATTGTATTATTAATTGATGAAAGACCAGAAGAAGTTACTGATATGCAAAGATCCGTTGATGGCGAGGTTGTGTCTTCAACATTTGATGAACCAGCTAGTAGACATGTTCAGGTTTCAGAAATGGTTATGGAAAAAGCAAAAAGATTAGTAGAGCATGGTCGTGATGTTGTAATACTTTTAGATTCTATTACACGTTTAGGTAGAGCCTTTAATACTGTTGTTCCATCATCAGGAAAAGTTTTAACTGGTGGTGTTGATGCAAACGCACTCCAAAGGCCTAAAAGATTTTTTGGCGCCGCAAGAAACATTGAAGAAGGCGGATCACTGACTATAATATCAACTGCTTTAATCGATACAGGAAGCAGAATGGATGAAGTAATTTTTGAGGAATTTAAAGGAACAGGGAACAGCGAAATTGTCCTTGATCGTAAGATCGCCGATAAAAGAGTTTATCCGGCAATAGATATAATGAAATCTGGAACAAGAAAAGAAGAGCTTTTAATAGAAAACGAACAACTACAAAAAATATATGTACTGCGCAGAATTCTCGACCCAATGGGCACAACAGATGCAATAGAATTTTTAATTGATAAGTTGTCTCAGACACAAACCAATGATGATTTTTACAATTCTATGAACACTTAACTAAATGACTATATTTGCGCTTTCAACAGTTGAAGGTCAGTCAGGTGTTGCTATCATCAGAGTTTCAGGTCCTTTATCTAAAAAGGTACTAAAGCGCTTAACTGGGAAAGAACCAAAACCACGATTAACAACTCTTACAAAAATAAAAACACTAGATAAAAAGATTATTGATGAAGGTTTAGTTGTTTACTTTCCAAAAAGACAAAGCTTTACAGGTGAGGAGGTTGCCGAATTTCACATTCATGGAAGCACAGCAATTATAGATACACTTCTTAAGGAGCTAGGAAAAATAAAAGGTTTAAGGACAGCTAAACAGGGTGAATTTACGAAACAAGCCTATTTAAACGGTAAAATGAACCTTTTGCAGGTTGAGGGCCTATCTAGTCTAATTCAAGCAGAAACAGAAGCACAAAGATCGAGAGCGCTCGAAGCTTATTTGGACCAAAATTCTAAAATACATTTTATATGGCTTCAGGAGCTCAAAAAAGCACTAGCATATATCGAGAGCAGCATCGACTTCTCAGATGAAGACATTCCAAAATCCCTATTAAGCGCTGCAAAAAAACTAATAAAAACAACAACAATCGAAATAAAAAAATATGAAGCAAGTTTTGAAGATAATAAAAAAATAAAAGAAGGTATAAAAATAGTAATACTTGGAATACCCAATTCAGGAAAATCAACTTTAATCAATTATTTATCAGGAGAAAAAATAGCAATTGTTTCAAAAAAGGCAGGCACAACTAGAGATATTTTAAACCAAAAACTAAACATAAGAGGTATACCGGTGACATTTTATGACACCGCCGGCCTTAGAAAATCAAAAAATGATATTGAGGTAGAAGGAAACATAAGAGCAAAGAAAATTGCTAAAAATGCCGATATTAAGCTGTATCTTGGCTCTAACAACACCAAGAAACCATTTGGAAACATTTCAATTGATAAAGGCAAAAACAACTTAGTGGTTATTAATAAATCTGATCTAAAAAAGAAACACAACGAAAAACCCAACCTTACTATATCGCTCAAAAACAATAAATCATTAGATGTTTTATGGAAAAAAATTAATGAAAAAATTAAAAGCCTTGTTAACACATCTAGTGGACCAAGCATCACATCCGAAAGGGAATATGCCCATATATTGAAAAGCATAGAAATTCTGGAAAACATCAACCTTAAAGACATTTCTCTAACTGCAGAAGATATTAGAGCGGCTATTAATGAAATTTCAGAAATTACCAAAAAGACTGATAATGAAGATATATTGGATATAATTTTTAATGAGTTTTGCATAGGCAAATAATGTTTCACATGAAACATTCTTTCCATTATGTTTCACATGAAACATTTTCCTTGATTAAAATAAATTATAACCATAAAACAAACTATGAATGAATTTGATGTAATCGTTATTGGTGGAGGCCATGCTGGTTGCGAGGCTGCTACAGCATCTGCAAGGGTAGGCGCTCATACACTTTTAATCACTGGATCATTGTCAACAATAGGAGCTATGTCTTGTAACCCAGCTATGGGCGGTATAGGAAAAGGACATCTTATTAGAGAAATCGATGCTCTTGATGGCGTTATGTCAAGGGTATCAGACTTATCCGGAATACAATTTAGAGTTCTAAATAAAAGAAAAGGACCAGCCGTTCAGGGTCCAAGAGCACAAATTGATAGGTCGTTATACCTATATAATATGCAAAATGTGATATCTAATTATAAAAACCTCCATACCCACGAGTCAATGGTCGAAGATTTAATAGTTGAAAACAACAGAATTAAAGGAGTGTTATGCAAAAATGGCGATACATTTTTTGCTGCTTCTGTTGTACTAACAACAGGAACCTTTCTTAACGGGATTATATTTTGTGGTAAAAATACAACACCTGGGGGAAGAATTGATGAACCACCTGTTATAGGTCTATCAAAAAGACTAAAGAATCTTAAAGTTAATTTATCTAGGCTAAAAACCGGTACTCCGGCGAGATTAATCAAAGACACTATTAATTTTGATAAACTTGAAGAACAATTAGCCGATAAGATACCAGAGCCTTTTTCTTATATGTGTCAAGAAATTACAAACAAACAAATTAGTTGTCATATTACAAGGACAACGAAAGAAACACATAAAATAATCAAAGATAATATTAAAGAATCTGCGATGTATTCAGGGATGATATCCGGTGTTGGACCAAGATATTGCCCCTCAATTGAAGATAAGGTCGAAAGATTTAGCGAGAAGGATAGCCATCAAATATTTCTTGAGCCAGAAGGCCTCAATAGCAATCTTATTTATCCGAATGGCATATCAACATCTTTGCCAGAAGATATACAGGATAAATTTTTGAAAACTATTCCTGGTCTTGAAAAAGTTGAAGTTGCTAAATACGGATACGCTATAGAATATGATTATGTTGATCCTAGAGAATTAGATCACACACTTGAGGTAAAAAAACTACCAGGCCTTTGGTTGGCTGGGCAAATAAATGGTACAACAGGCTATGAAGAAGCTGCGGCCCAAGGTCTAGTTGCCGGCATGAATGCTGGACGATATTCACAAGATAAAAAAAGTTTTAAGTTTGATAGGGCTGATGGCTATTTAGGGGTTCTTATCGATGACTTAGTAACGAAAGGAGTTACAGAGCCATATAGGATGTTTACTTCAAGATCGGAATACCGCTTGAGCCTTCGTGCTGATAATGCAGATCAAAGGCTAACTGATATTGGAATAGATCAAGGAGTTGTTTCTAGCAAAAGAAAAGACTTCTGGAATAAAAAAAAGAAAAAATTAACATCGCTAAGAGATAAATTAAATAATTATAACTTAACTCCTAATAAAGCCCGAAAACTAGGACTGAAAATTAATTTAGATGGAAAAACTAGATCTGCTTTTGATTTATTAGGCTATCACGAAATTAATTTTAAAAAGATTGAGGAAATTTGGCCAGATTTTTCTACAAACGATGAAACTCTAAAAAATACTATTTCTGCAGAAGCCACTTATGGACGATATCTAGAGAGACAAGAGAGAGATATTGAAATGTTTAGAAAAGAAGAGACAAAAGTATTAAGTGATGAATTGGATTATAATTCTATCAAAGGGTTATCTAATGAACACAAACAGAAACTAACTAAAATCAAACCCTCAACTCTTGGGCAAGCTCAAAGAATTGACGGCATCACGCCTTCAGCAATTGGTCTTATATTATCCCATATGAAAAATCAAAGCGGGGGCCAAAACTGACAATTAATAATAAATTAGAGACCTCCTTTTTATCCAAAGAAAAAGAAAAAAAATTAAAACTTTTTCAGGAGGAAATCATTAAGAACAATCAAAAGTTCAATTTAGTAAGTAAATCATCAATATTAAATTTATGGGAAAGGCATATTATTGATAGTGCGCAACTAATTAATTTTTTCCCTAGGGGCTTTGACAGGTTTATAGACATCGGATCAGGAGCTGGTTTTCCTGGATTAGTTATTAAGATCTTGGACAATAACTTAAAAGGCCACCTTGTTGAATCAAACACAAAAAAAGCTAAATTTTTATCTAATACATCCAAGTTGCTTGGTATTGATATCAGCATTCACAATGAAAGATTTGAAAATTTAAAGAAATTCAAAAATGATAATAAATTTGTTTTAACCTCAAGAGCTGTTTCTAGTCTGAATAAAATGATAAAAATAAGTTTGTCATTCCTTCAGTCAGGATCAATTGGTCTCTTCCATAAGGGAGAAAAATGGCAACAAGAAATAAGCGAAGCAAGTAAGTTTTGGGCATTTGAATTTGAAGCAATTGGCAGTTTAACAAATAAAGATTCACGAATTATTATGATTAAAAATGTTATAAGAAAGTAATTATGAAGAAAATATATTCTATTATAAATCAAAAAGGCGGCGTAGGAAAAACAACAACAACAATTAACCTAGGTACGGGTATGGCAGCATGCGGCGCAAATGTTCTTTTGGTTGATATGGATCCACAAGGAAACCTATGTACTGGAATGGGAGTAGAGAAATATGATAGAAAAAAAGGCGTTTATGATATTTTAGTAAATAATATTCCTGTGGATGATGTTCTAATTAAAACCGATATTAAAAATCTGGATCTGATACCTTCAAACGATGATTTATTAGGAATAGATATCCTTTTATCAAATGAAGCCGATAGGGTTATGCGACTTAAGAAAGCGATCGAAGAATTAAAAAATTACGACTATATTTTACTTGATTGCCCGCCCTCATTAAGTCTTTTAACTCTTAATGCATTAGTAGCATCAAATGGAGCCCTAGTCCCACTTCAAGCAGAATTTTATGCTTTAGAGGGCTTGAGTCAGCTTCTTAAAACTATTGAAGATATAAAAGATTCAGTTAATCACAGTCTCGTTCTCGAAGGTGTTATAATTACTATGTTTGATGGTAGAAACAATCTATCAAACCAAGTGGAGCAAGATGTAAGGTCATATTTAGGGACCGAAGTTTTCACAACGAAGATTCCAAGAAATATTCGATTATCAGAAGCCCCATCCCACGGGATGCCTGCTTTAATATATGACCATAAATGTACTGGAAGCGCAGCCTATATAAATTTGGCTAGAGAAGTTTTAAATAAATCAGGGTGGGTAATAAAATGACGAAAAAGAAAGGCTTAGGAAAAGGATTGGCTGCGTTAATAGGTGAAGCAGGAGATTCAAATTTAAGCAAATCTGACATTAAAGAAATTAATGAAGTAAATGAAAGAAAAAGTGATGAGATTCCTATAGAATTTTTATTTCCCAATAAAAACCAACCCAGAAAAATATTTGATCAAGAGAAGATAAACGAATTAAGCCAATCTATTAAACAAAAAGGTCTAATTCTTCCAATATTAGTAAAAAAAATAGATGAAAAAAATTATCAAATAATTGCTGGTGAAAGAAGATGGAGGGCATCTCAAAAGGCTGGATTACATAATATTCCGGTAATTATTAAGAATTTAGATGATAAAGAGATATTGGAAATAGCTCTTATTGAAAATATGCAAAGAGAAGATCTTAACCCAATTGAAGAAGCTGAGGGAATAACAAGACTTCAAGAAGAGTATCAATACACTCAAGAAGAATTAGCGAAAGTCTTAGGAAAATCAAGACCACAAATTAGTAACACAATTAGATTGCTAAAATTACCTCATAAAGTTCTAGAGTTTGTACAAAATAAATCATTATCTGCTGGCCATGCAAGATCTCTTGTGGGGGTTGAAAAAGCTTATTCTATAGCACAAATTGCCATCAAAAAGGATATGAATGTTAGACAGCTTGAAACCTATATAGCTTATATTAAGAATAAGAAAAGCAAAAAGGGGGGTAATAAATTGAAAGACCCCAATATATTGTCTTTAGAAAATGAAATTACCCAGATGTTGGGGTTGTCTACCAAAATTGAACAAAAGGGTAATGAAAAAGGTAAGCTAGAAATATTTTATGATAATTTAGAACAATTTAACGATTTACTTAAAAAGCTTAAAAGTTAACTACTTTGAGGCTGCAGCAGTTAAACGCAAAACAATATTACCCGCTATAGTCTTTGAAAGCTCAGGTGATTTTTTTATTTCTGTCTCACCTTCATTTATTATTGTAAGCGCCCTCTCTGTTTTTTGAAGGTTCCAAAGCCTAATCTGTCTTGTAAAATTATCTTTTTCTTTAAAGAAAACAGGAGGTTTTAGTTCGTTCATTGCTTCTGTTAAATTTTTACCTGAGCCCATAGCAATAAGCGTACTATGTATTCTTTGGAAAAAGTTAGACAAATTATTTAATACCTGAATAGGTTGCTGCCCATTAGATTCAAGCTTATTAAAACAGAACAAAGCATTATCAATCATACCAAGAGCCGCAGAATTACATAAGTTTTGAATTTCTACAGGCTTGTCAGATAAAAGAACTTTATCTACAATATTAGAATCTATTCTTTTTTCTTCTTCTTCAAACATATAAAGCATAATTAATTCAAGATTTGATTCTAGAGCTCTATTATTTTGACCAGAAAAAGAAATAATTTTTTGTTTGGCGTCATTTGATATTACAAAATTATTTTCATTTAAATAATTCTCGATGAAACCATATGTATCCTTTATCGTGTCTTCATAAAAAGGAATTGATATAAATCTATTAGATTTTTCAAATAAAGCTCTAAGTTTTGACCTAAGCCCTAATTTCCCGGATTTAACAAGGATAAATGTTTTTTCTGTTGGTCTTTCTAGATAATTTTCTAAACAGCCTGCTTTATCGGTATCTAGCATATCAATCTTTATTATTTTGATACCACCACTAAGCATTATTGTGTTTATTTCATTAAAAAAGACTTCATCTTCGTTTAAAATTATATTTGAGTTTAATTGTTGTGCCTCTAGCATTTCATTACTGTTTTGATTTAGTTTTTTGTAAATTTCGTCAAAATTTTTATTAACACGATATTCGTTTGGGCCATACAGAAGCGCACCAAATATTTTTAGTGGTTGAGTAACGAGATTATTAATATCTGAGATTTTTCCCTTCATTTCCCTTGATTTTTTTTGAAAAGCGCCAACTGTCTTTTTATATCCTGTATAATTAATAACAAAATTCTATCTCTAGTATCTTGCTCATTAACAAAGTTTGCATATGGTTCGGCTACCCTATTATATGCTGAGGATATTAGAGATTCACCAATAAATATCTCTTCATCATTATTCTCTCTTTTGATACTAAATTTAACGGAAATAACTATATTTTTTCTAAGCACTTTTTCATCTTGCCTTATGTCTATATCTTCAAACTGTTCATCAACAGTAAATTCTATTATAAAATTTTCGGATGTCGATATAGGCTTTAAGGCCGAGTCTAATTCCTTATAAATAATTACATAACTTTCACTTTTATCGCTTGGTTCATTAACAATAAAACCCGATAAAGATTCCATATTATAAAGAGGTTGAAAACCACAAGATTGGAGAAAAAAAGCAAAGAAAAGAATGATTATTATATTTTTTCTAAACAACAAAATTTAAAATCCTTCCCTTAACATAAATTATTTTTTTAATTTCTTTTCCAGCTAGATCATTCTTTATTTTATTATTATTATTTGCGACTTCAACAACTTCTTTTTCCTCAGTTTCTCTTGGTAGGAGTAATTCACCTCGTTTTTTCCCATTTATCTGAACAACAATCTTTGCACTTTCATTATCTGTAAAGCTTTCATCAAACTCTGGCCAAGATTGTTTGCATACTAAGCCTTCAAAACCAACATGCGCCCATGACTCTTCAGCTAAATGAGGAATAAAAGGCGATAAAATTATTATTAGATGTTTCAAAATTTTAGAGGCTGTTTCACTACTTATCTTTTCTTTTGTATCTGATTTGGATAATTCTCCAATAAGAGAATATATGTTTGCAATAGCTTTATTAAATGACATTTTTTCAAGATTAAGGGTGATATCTTTGATACTCTTATAAATAACTTTCATAAATTGTATTTGTTCAGATTTATTTTTAATATCTTTTTGTTCAACAATTTCTTTATAGTCCAGAATTGTTCTCCATATTTTATTTATAAATTTATTTGAGGATTCTATACCTGCTTCTGTCCAGAAAATATCTCTATCAGGAGGAGAATCAGAAAGAACAAACCATCTTGCTGTATCCGCACCATATAGTTTAATAATGTCGTCTGGATCAACTATATTCTTTTTTGACTTTGACATTTTTTCTGAGGGACCAATCTTTATTTTCTCGCCAGTATCTATATGAAGGCTTTCTTGTTTGTTATCTCCTTTTCTTACAAACTTTGGCTCTATCCAATCACCTCTTTCATTAGAATATGTTTCATGACAAACCATTCCTTGAGTAAACATACCATCAAATGGCTCTTTAATTTCTAGATGTCCTGTAATTTTTAAAGCCCTCGTGAAAAATCTAGAATATAGTAAATGTAAAATTGCATGTTCAATTCCCCCAATATACTGATCAACAGGCAACCAATAATTTGCTTCATCTCTATTAATTGGTTTAGAGTCATCAAGCTCACAAAATCTCGCAAAATACCAAGAAGAATCAATAAATGTATCAAAGGTATCGGTTTCTCTTACCGCCTTCAGCCCAGTTTCTTTGCAAGTTGTATATTTCCAGGTTGGATGTTTTTCTAATGGATTGCCAGGTTGTGAAAAGTCAATATCTTCAGGTAAGGTTATCGGAAGTTCGTCTATTGGAACTGGTATTATTTTTCCATCCTCTCTGTATAAAATGGGGATCGGACAACCCCAGTATCTTTGTCTCGAAATTCCCCAATCTCTTAATCTATAATTTATTTCCTTTTTTCCTATTCTCAATTCTTTTAGTTTATTAATAGCAACCTTTTTGGCTTCTTTTATATTTAGCCCGTCTAGGAATTTTGAATTAATAATCTTACCCTCTCCAATGTATGCTTCATTTTCAATTACAACATCTTTTTTGTTCACATTCTCTGGACATACTACGGGTAAAACAGGAAGATTATATTTTCTAGCAAAATCTAGGTCTCTCTGATCATGTGCTGGACAGCCAAAAATTGCGCCTTTACCGTAAGATGATAATACAAAATTAGCTATATAAACTGGAAGCTTTATATCTTTATCGAATGGATGTTGTACTTTAATTCCTGTATCAAATCCTTCTTTTATAACTTTTTCTATAGCTTCTTCGGAAGATGCAATTTTCTGGCATTTTTTTATAAATTTTAGAGCATTATCACTATTCTGAGATATTATAGTTGCTATTGCGTGATCAGGTGCAATAGCACAAAAACTTGCACCAAATAATGTATCAGGTCTAGTTGTGTAAACTTCAATTTTATCAGCAATCTTTGAAAACTCCTCTACAACTTTAAAATTAAAAACCGCACCTGATGATTTTCCTATCCAATTTTTTTGCATAAGTTTTACTTTTTCAGGCCACTTATTTAATTTTTCTAAACCATCAAGCAAATCATCGGAAAAATCTGAAATTTTTAAAAACCACTGATTTAGCTTTCTTCTTTCAACTATTGCACCAGATCTCCATCCTAAACCGTCTATCACCTGTTCGTTTGCTAATACTGTATTATCTACAGGATCCCAATTAACTTCACTTTCTTTTCTGTAAACAAGGTCATTTTTTAAGAAATCAATGAAGATATTTTGTTGATGCTTAATGTAATCATGGTCACAAGTTGCAAATTCACGATCCCAATCAATTGCAAGACCCAGAGATTTTAACTGTACTCTCATGCTATCAATATTTTTATAGGTCCACTCTTTAGGATGAATTTTGTTTTCCATGGCGGCGTTTTCTGCTGGCATACCAAAAGCATCCCAGCCCATAGGATGTAATACATTATCACCTTTTGTTATTCTGTACCTAGTTATCACATCACCTATTGTATAGTTTCTGACATGACCCATATGAATTCTTCCTGAAGGGTAGGGAAACATTTCCAGTATATATTTCTTTGGTAAATTTTTATCAGACTTTTCACAGGCAAAGGATTTTTCCTTAGACCACAAATCCTGCCAATAAGGTTCTATTTTTTTTGGGCTATAATCCATTAATATACTTATTCAAAAGCTTTGCTTCCGAGCCTAAGCTCTCTAGCCTTTGTAAGAATTGAATTCTCTATTAATTTTGCTGTTTCAGAGTTTACTTCAGCATCTTCCCATTCATTATTAGATTTAATTTGTCTAAATACAGCAACTTCCAAAGCATCTGCTCTTAATCTTCTATCTTTTATATAAACAAAAACTTTAGTTCTCTCATTTTTTATGCCTTCACCACTATACCAATTTGTAGAGATTATACCGCCAGTAGAGTCGCTTTTATCAATTGGCATAAACATTAGAGTATCAAGGCTTGCGCGCCATAAAAAAGCGTTAACAGCCATAGAGTATTGGGATTGTTCTATTTCAGAAATTGTTCTATCCGTTCTATTGCCGCAGGAACTTAATGAAAATATTACTACAAATATTAATAAAATTTTTAAAGGTATATTCACATAGATCTCCCAAGAAAGTTTTCTTATTTATTTAATATCAGAATTATTAGACTAAAATAAACTAAAAAAATAATAACTTCATCAAGATTAAATATTTTCTTTATTTATAAAAAATGATCTAAAATCAGAATATGAAAGAAATAATTCAGAATTATAACACTATTCTTGAACAAATCAGGATTTCGGCAGATGAGGCCGATAGAAATATGGATGAAATAAAACTAGTTATCGTTACAAAAAAATTTGATGTTGAGAGTATAAAGCCCCTACTCGATATTGGGCATCTATGTTATGGAGAGAACAGGGTTCAAGAGGCTAAAGACAAATGGCCAAACTTAATGAATGAATATAAGAATATTGAATTAAATCTTATTGGGCCACTTCAAACAAATAAAACTAAAATAGCTTTAGATTTATTTTCATCAATTCATACCATTGATAGAAAAAAACTTGTTGATAAGATTTTAGAATACCCAGAGAAGATTAAAGAGAATACTGAATTTTTTATCCAAGTTAATTTAGCCGATGAAAGGAAAAAAACAGGAATTTCAATAGAAGGTTTTGATAGTTTTTATGCTAATGCCATTAAAAATCTAAAAATAAATGGATTAATGTGTTTACCGCCAAAAGATGATGATTCATCAATCTATTTTGCTTTTTTACATCAAATGGCAAAAAAAAATTATCTAAAAAATCTAAGTATGGGAATGAGCTCAGATTTCAAAGAAGCAATTTTGTTTGGCGCAACACATATAAGGATCGGAGAGGCTATTATGGGTGATAGAGTTGGATAATCAAAAGAATAAAATTGCTATAATTGCAAATAATCAAAACTTACTCGATTTGTTAGAGGAGTCATTTTTATTATATGGGAAGTTTTCAATATCTATTTTCAAAAATAATTCAATTTTGGATTTAATAAAGAAATCGGACGATATTAGTGTGTTAATTGTTTCTAACGATATTCTTGATAATCTTGATAAGAAACACTTAAGGTTTTTCAAAGAAAATGAAAAAAAATCAATTTTTTTAATTAATAAAAAAGATAAGAAGATTACTTTTTCAGAAAAACAAATAAACCCCAAATCTATAATAAATTTACCTTTAAGCCTTGGTAAAATTATTAAGGCAATTGAGAGCTTGATAAGAGAGGAAAAAAATAAAATGAATGATATCAAAATTGGCAATTTTTCTCTTGATGTTGTCGGTAGAAAAATATCTTTCGATAAGGTTAATGAGAAATTAACCGAAAAAGAAACAGAAATCCTATGGAAGCTTTTAAATAAAATTGATTATAAGATATCCCAAAAGGAGTTTCTTAAAGAAATTTGGGGATATGATGAAAGTATCGAAACAAGAACACTTGAGACTCATATATATAGAATAAGAAAAAAACTTAACTCTATTGGGATTAAAAAATATGAAATTAAAAATATTGATAATTCATATATTTTAAGTTTAAAAAAACTTAATTAAATTTAAAATCTGCAACAACTGGGACATGGTCTGAGGGCCTTTTCCATCCGCGTACATTTTCCTCTATGAAGGCTTTTTCTAAATACTTAGACATTTTTTGACTTACCCAAATGTGATCGAGTCTTCTTCCCCTATTTGATTTTTTCCAGTCTTTTGCTCTATAACTCCACCAGCTGTATATCTTTTTTTCATAACCTTGAGTTAACCTAATCGCATCTTTAAATTGAAAAGAATCTGAAAAATTCTTCAATTTTTTTATTTCTATTTCTGTATGACTTACTACATTCTTTAATTGCTGGTGAGACCATACATCCATTTCATGAGGGGCAATATTTAGATCTCCAACTAAAACAACTAAATCATTATTAGCTGATTTCTTATTAGAAAATAATTTCGTGGCTTCTTCTAAAAAATTAAGTTTATGTTTAAATTTATCATTAATCTTAGGATCTGGTTCATCCCCACCAGCAGGCACATAAAAGTTATGAATGATAATTTTTTTATTTTTGTAGTGGAGTTCAATATTTATATGACGGGCATCATCCTTATTACAAAAAATATGTTTATTACTTGAACTAATTGGATGCTTTGAGGCTACGCAAACACCGTTATACCCTTTTATACCAAAGGCTTCAGTGTTGGCAAAGCCCATCTTTTCAAAATCTTTAAAAGGAAAGTCTTCTTTTAAGCATTTTGTTTCTTGTAAGCATAAGATATCTGGGTTAAGTTTTTTAACTACTTTCTTTACAGAATTAATCCTTAACCTTACTGAATTTATATTCCAGGTAACAACTCTCATCTTTATTTTATTATGAGTCTAAGATATTATCCCACATCTCATCAATCATCATTTCATAATCAAAATCCATAATTATTGATGTGTCCTCATATCTTTCAAAGATCTGAGCATCAGGGAATATTCTAGGATCACTTTTGTAACTATCTTTAAGGATTTCAAATGACATTTGATTAGCAGTGGCTAATTGATTATTTATTGCTATATTTCTGCCAATTTCAGCATCCAAAATTGCGTTGATATAATAATGCGCGGACTCCTTGTTATTTGATTTTGCTAATATACAAATTATATCTTGCCAAATTAAACTGCCCTCTCTTGGATAAACAAAACCAATATTTTTATCTTTTTCTATAACCTGAAGGGCTTCTTCATTTGTTGCGATTGCTAAATCAACTTCATCAGCTAGAATTAGTGCAATACCATCTGAATTCCCAAAATCTTTAATATGCTCTTTCTGTCTTTTAAGAAGCCCCTCAGCTTGGTTAATCCAGCTTGGATCATTTGAATTAGCTGAAATTCCAATATATTTTAATGCTATTTGTATTAGCGTTCTTCCATCATTGATTAATGCAATTCTTCCGGAATATTTATCTGAATCTAAAAGCCATCTCCAAGTAGCAGGAGGATTATTAAATTTATCCTTTCTGTATAAGATACCAATGCCACCCCATGTCAAGGGCACTGAGTATTTTCTGCCTTCATCATAATTAGATTTTAAAAAATGAGGGTTTATATAACCTATATTTGTAATTAAAGAGTTATCTAATTCTGCCATCTTTTCTTCATATATAGCTTCTTCAACTAAATAATTTCTTGCAATTATTACATCAGCAGTTTCCTCGTAATTTACGAAGTCTAACTCCTCATATTTTGAATAAAATGATGTTTTAATTGGAATATCTATGGATTTATCTAATTTTGATAAGTCTCTTTTTTCAACATACTCTTCCGGCATGATTACTGAAAAAGAGATTTCTTCTTGGGCATCAGATTTTACTGACCAAACAAGAAATGAAATTAAAATAAACCCAGAAAGAAGCTTCAAAAGATTTATATTGCTTCCAATTATTTTTACATCACTCATAATTTATCTCTCCACAAAACTCTATACTCTTATATATATAAGATTTTCTAATGAAAAACATTATTTTGTAATAAAATACTGTTTTTCAACATTTTCTTTGAATTTCAACTTAGAAAAAAAAATATTAGTTTTCTTTTTTTGGTGATCAGTAAAATTCCATTGGCGAAGGATAGGCTTAGGATAATCAAATATAACTTCCAAGGAATTTCTCTCATTTTTGTCATTAAAACTGATAAAAATTTTTCCTATATTTTGATCTATAATGGATGTTTCAAAATATCTATCAATATCAGCATCCTTATTTAAGAGCTCTAATATCGGGTTGTTATTTATTGAATAATTTTGGAAACTTTCTAACCTTCTTTCTTTGAAAAATAATTTCCCAGATTTATAAATTATTATTGTTTCAGAGGGAGGGCTGTAATGAAAAGCTATTTCATTTTTATTATTAACCCAAAAATTTCCTTTTGAAATATTTCCAACATGATCAATTTGCGTAAATGCTCCTGTAAGACTATTAAAATTTTTAATATAGCTTTTTGTGGATTGTTTCCATGTATTAAGATTTTCTTTTTGATTTTGGTTATCAATATTGCCAAGTACTGGGAATGAAAGAATTATGAATGTAATAAGATTTATTTTTAAAAGCCGAATCATTAGCCTAAACTTATAGAAGCTCCCTTTTCCCTTGTGTATTCGGAGCAGAAACTATTCCTTTTTCTTCCATTTCCTCAACAATCCTTGCTGCGCGATTATATCCTATCTGTAATTTTCTTTGTATATAACTAATTGAAACCCTTTTATCGTTTGTAACAATTGAGACAGCTTGATTATACAATGTATCTTCACTGTTATTTTCAAAAGAAGATAAATCATCTTTCTCATCTTTTTCTTCAACTATTTCATCAATATAATCTGGATTTTCTTGTTTACGAATGTGTGAAACTATTCTTTCTACTTCTGAATCTGAAACAAATGCACCATGCACTCTTGTAACTCTTCCGCCTTCTGACAAGAATAACATATCACCATTCCCAAGTAATTGTTCTGCTCCCATTTCATTTAAAATTGTTCTGCTGTCAATCATTGATGCTACCCTGAATGAAATCCTAGTAGGAAAATTTGCTTTTATTGTACCTGTAACAACATCTACACTTGGTCGTTGAGTAGCCATAATGACATGTATTCCAGCTGCTCTTGCCATTTGGGCAAGTCTTTGAACTAAATGCTCAATATCATTCCTTGCAACCAACATCAAGTCCGCCATTTCATCAATGACAACTACGATAAAAGGCAGTTTTTCTGCTACAACCTCTTCTTCTTCATAAACTGGGTCTTGGTTTTCATCATATCCTGTGTGAACTCTTCTTTTAAAAGTTTTATTTTGAAGGCTATATTCTTCAGCTTTTCGATTATACTCGGCCATATTTCTTACCGACAAAATAGCCATTTTTTTGTATCTTTCCTCCATTTCTCTAACAACCCACTTAAGTGCAACCACAGCTTTTTTTGGATTTGTAACAACCGGCGTTAGTAAGTGAGGAATGCCATCATAGACAGACAATTCTAACATTTTGGGATCAACCATTATTAATCTGCAATCTTCTGGTTTAAATTTATATAAAATTGATAAAATCATTCCATTTATACCTACAGATTTACCTGAACCAGTTGTTCCTGAAATAAGCAAATGTGGCATCAAAGAAAGATCGGCAATAATTGGTGTTCCGCCAATATCTTTTCCTAGACTTAGGGGTATACCTTTTATCTGTTTTTCAAAATTATCAGAGTCAAATATTTCGCGTAAATAAACTGTATTTCTGTTTTCATTTGGAAGCTCAATACCTATTGAGTTTTTTCCAGGAACAACGGCAATTCTTACTGATGCCACAGCCATCTCTCTGGCAATATCATCAGTTAAACTTATTACTCTTTTCGTTTTAATTCCTGGTGCAGGCTTTAATTCATAAAGCGTAACAACTGGACCCGGTCTCACAATATCTATTTCACCTTCAACACCAAATTCTTTAAGAGCATTTGATAACTTATTTCTGTTTTCTTCTATTAAATCATCTGGAATAGTATTTTTATTATTTTCATTTGCCTCTTTTAATAAATCAAGCGACGGAAGCTCATAACCATCAGGATTTGATTTCACTCTTATTGTTTTCTTTTCAATTATTTTTGGCGCAGTTCTTTTAATTGGCTGGATTTCTTCATCTTGAGATATAATCTTTACTTGCTTTGGTTTGTCTTCTTTTACAATAGCTTTTGAAGCTCTAGCTTCTTTCTCTACAGTCTTCTTGCTTGGTAATAATGCATTACTTCCAACTATTAAAGAGGTTGCGGCTAATAAGAGAACTAGAATATTTTTGTAATAACTACTTATCTCTAATTCTAGTAAATTACCTAAATAGATTAATTGATTATTTAATAAGTACCCAAATACTCCACCATTTTCCGAAATAATATGGCTTGAAAAAGACAATGTAATTACACAAAGAAATAAAAGTAAAATTACTTTGAGTGGTTTTTGTGATCTTTTAGTTAAAGAAAAAAAACCAAATATAATAAGACCAATAGATATTAATATTGATGCAAAACCAAATGCTTGTATTAATAAATCTGCAGCATATGAACCAGTATAGCTAATTAAATTACTGGATAAATCATCTGACGATGTATTTAAGCTTGGATCAAATTTATTA
>CACLNZ010000019.1 GCA_902608415.1 uncultured PS1 clade bacterium | reverse complement strand
AAATCCTTAGTTGCAGCAATTGGATCTAGTGGTCAGCATGCTTACGGAATGGTGCAAAGATTGGATGGAGATATTGGAAAGATAATCAGAATATATAGAGATGGGACCGTTCCTAAAGATAACGCCCTTTCTGTTAATAATCCTGATGCTAAAGCAGAATTATGGTCAACTGGTTTACGTTCTATTGGGGGTTTGACATTAGATAACAACGATCAACTTTGGGGTGTAGAAATGGGACCACAAGGTGGAGATGAATTAAACCTAATTGAAGGTGGAGGAAATTATGGTTTTCCTCTGATTAGTTGGGGTTTTGATTATTCTGGTCGAGCTTTATCAGAGAGGCAAACAGCCGCTGGTTTTGTGGATCCGATAGTAACTTGGAGTCCTTCAATCTCACCTTATGGAATTACCTTTTATCAAGGTGAAGCCTTTCCTAACTGGAATGGAGATTTTTTCATAGGTGTATTAGGTAATCAAACAATTTTAAGATTGAGAATTCGTGATGGCAAGCTACTAGAGCAACAAGATTTACTTCCCTATCATAATGAAAGAATTCGTTCCGTAGAGACTGGTCCAGATGGATTTCTATATGCGGTTACAGATTCTTCTAATGGTAAAATTATCCGTTTAAGACCAGGTAAACCATCTCAAAAAGACCTAGCTAATGTATCTAAACCATTTCCTATGCCAAAAAATAGTAATATTGTTGAAAGATTAAAACAACATGGCGTAATGCAGGATGAGGAAACTATGCTGGCTATCCAAGCCACATATGATCAAGAAAGAGCTGAGTTTATTTACAATCAAAATTGTGTAAGTTGCCATAGCTTAAAAGCAAATGCTGAAAGTAATATTGGCCCTCATCTTGAGTCAATTGCTGGTAGAAGATCTGGCTCTTTACCTAATTATAATTATTCTAATGCTATGAAGATGAATAATAAGACAAGTGTAATATGGGATTCGAGAACGATTGCTGCCTATATAACCAATCCTCAAGCAATTTTTCCTGGTACCAAAATGGCTTCTACTCCACTTAAATTTGAAGATGCTGTTCAGGTTAGTAATTATTTAACAAGATTAAAAAATGAAGAGTAAGAAATCTTTTTCTAGAAGAGCTTTATATAAATGCTTTGCCGGAAGTTTTGGAAGAAATTAGCTAGTCTTATTTATCAACTCACCTACATCTTTATAAATTAAACAGGCCATAAGGATAAGACCAATATAACCTATAGAAGGATATATAAGGTTAATAAGCTGACCAAAAGGTAAAAGGTTTCCACCAAACCAACAAATTAAAGTTAAAGATATAGCTAACAATCTAAAGCGTAAAGTATGCTCATCAGCAAAGCGTCTACAAATTGTCCACATTAAAGGTGTAACTGTTGTATAAATTCCAAGAAAAATAACAGCAGCAAAAATTGATCCATATACTGGAAAAACCTTTGTTGCTAATATAAGTATTGGAACTTCAGCGTCATAGACAGATTGAATATTACCTATAAGAGCTAGAACAACAATAGTCATAGCACTTATAAAAAGAAATGGGCCAAGCAATGCTACGCCCTTGACCTCAAAATTACTTTTAATTGTTGCGCCCACTAAAGGTAAAAACCCATATAATCCAGGAAGAGAAAAAACAGCATATAAAATTGCAGAAAAAAACCAATTTTCAGAGGCTCTTAGGATTTCTAATCCATCAGATAAAAGGATTCCCTCTTTTAATGATAATGAATCATCTAATATTGTAGAAACGGCAGTAGCTAAAGTAAGAATGACTATTATTGGCCCAATAATTCCAAGCACTTCAATAATTTTATTTAAACCTAACAACAGCGTAATAGTTGCACAAAATGCCATTAATCCTGATCCAAAAATAACAGGTAAACCATAAGCTTGCTCTAAAGTAGCTCCTACACCACCTAACATTACGCCGTAAACAGCAACAATCATAATCATAGTATACCAAGTCATAAAAATACCAAGATAACGACCGCAAAAATGCCGGAAAGCGTCCTCGTTAGTACGAAGGTCATTTTGTTTTCCAGCTTTAAGCAATGAGAAGCAGGTATAAATCATGAGAAAACCACAAATTAATAAGCCTATTAATCCTTTACTTCCAAAACCAACAAAGAATTGCATGGCTTCCTGTCCAGTTGAAAAAGCGCCACCTATCAGTAATGCTATATATGCACCTGAAATACTAAATATTCTAATCCATTGATTATTCATAAAGATTATATAACCACATAACTGATCTACTATGATCTATAAACCCTGTATCTTTAGCTACTTCAGGATCTGACAGGGTTTCAAGGAACTTTTCTATATCAGAATAGTAACCTTCTGCAGTACCTTCAAAATCAAATATATCTACTCCTGCTGAATTAGCAGCTTTCTCAGAAAATTCTTCATCAGCATGAAATTGCCTATAACCTTGTAAACCTGAAACATTTTCTCTTACGTCGGCTGCATGATGATCTAACCAGTGCTCATGCCAATCTTCCCTGGACCATTGTAAAGGGCGTCTTAAAACCATATTAAGAAATAAAGGTTCGCTTCCTGGAACAATTACATGTTCATCACCTACAAGAGCAGCACTTTTAGTAGCGTCAATTAAAGATCTTAATTTTTCTCCTATACCTTGTATTGCCTCAACAAGTGATTCATATGATGCGTCTTCAGACCTGAGCTCTATTATGTTATCAAAAGGTGGTTGCTCAGGTAAATCATCTGGTTGACCATCTTGAGGGACACTTGCAGTTGGATCATCTGTAACCCTTATTGCCCTTCTATATTTTAGATTAGGAAAAATATGATTTATAGATTCACATTCATCTATAAGAAAATTATTAATTTTATCTCTATTATTAATATCTGATGCACTTAATAATAATTGTAATTTTTTAATCATAAAAACCTTAGTGGGAATAAGGAACTAACGGACCAGTTCTATATGTGCCTCTGGATAATTCAGTAGCCACACTTGGAGCTATTGGTAACCAACCTAATTCACTACGTGCACGATCAGATGTAATAATACACTCAATACAAGATAAATCTGCAAGCTCACCAAGAGCTTCTCTAGCTTCCTCAAGAGGCCAATGAACTACCTCAATTCCTGGGCCGAAATAATCTGCAATTAAAGTTGCATAATCTTTACTGCATGTAACTTCATCAGAAGCTGCATTATAGATACCTTGAGCAGACTCATTTGTTACTATTTTAAGATAAAGATCTGAAAGGGGATCTACATGTATTGTACTGACCAAATTAATTCCTTCACCAATATGAAGGGATTTTCCTGATTCTCGAGCCCTAAAAATTAATCCTGTAAGCCAACCCCCTGCATGACCATAAATTAAACCTGGTCTTACGCTAGCCCCTCTAATGCCATTCTCTGACATGGCTACAACTTGCAAATCATGACGTGCGCGCCATGCTCGAAGAGGATGTGGATTTTCAATTGGTTCGCTCTCATCACGAGGAACACCTTTAGTATCATTGTAAACAACACTTGCGCTAGTTGTTACAAACACCTTACCAGTATCTTTAAATGCCTCCTCAACTGCTAAAATGAAATTCGTATCTAGTTTTTCCATTTCCTCGTCATGAGAAGCTCCAATATGTACAACCGCGTCACATTCATCTGCTGTTTCACTAATAATTTCTGTATCAGCAAAACCACCAGCAACCCATTTAACATTTTCTCTCTCTTCAAGATTAGGAATGTGATGAGATCTAACGAGTGCATGAACCTCATGCCCGTTGTTAACAAAATGATTTAATGCGTGGTTACCTGCATGACCAGTGCAGCCCGTCATTAGTACTTTCATAGAACCCCTCCTCGAATGAACTTAATTTAAGATAGAATATTGATTAATTCAACAAGAGGATATAGTTCACAAAAAAATAATGCCCAGAGTTTAGTAGCTCTGAGCATTATCTAAAAATAAATTTTAAGTATTAGTTAAAATTTATAATTTAATTTAAGACCATAATTTCTTCCTGGTAAAGGAACTTCATTTTTGACAAATGAAGCGTGATTTCTGGCCACTTCATCAAGAAGATTCTTACCAAACAACGATAAACTTATCTTATTTTGATTACTAAGAACAAAAGTCTTTCTGAGTGAGAAATCAAGCATTTCATAAGCTTCAGTTGCTGTTTCACCTTCGCCAATATCATTTTGTTCTTCAACATCTTTATAAGTCAATCTTGCAACAAGATTATCTTCTGAGTAAGAGACAGTTATAATATTTCTTGCAGGCACAATTCTTGGAATATTCATTCCATTCTTAAACTCACCTGTAACTGAGTCTCTACCAAGAGATAAAGAAAGGTTGCCTCTATCAAAAGTAAAAATTTGACTTATTTCAAACTCATAACCTTCAAGTTCAGCATCTTTTTGTAGGGAGTTAGCTAGAATAAGACCACCATGATCATCATGTTCCTCATGCTCTTCATGTTCTTCTTCAGTCTCATCTTGAAGATAAATATAATTATCTATGTCATTTTTAAAAATGTTACCTCGAAGAGAGAAATTGTTGTTCTGATAAAATATATTCAAATCAACATTGTTAGCTGTCTCAGATTCAAGATCTGTATTACCAACTTCAAATCGGCCAGTAACTAGGTGAGCTCCGTTCATAAACAATTCTACTGCTGATGGCGCTCTTTCTACTCTTGCAAGACCCAGACTAACTGTGAAATTATCATTAACATCTCTTGAAAAATTAACAGCAAAACTTGTTTCACTGTAATCTTTATTAAAGTAATCAATTTCCATTTCATGTTCATCTTCGTCATGATGTTCATCTTCATCGTGATGCTCATCTTCGTCATGATGCTCTTCTTCATGATGAGCTAATGAACCTTTACGAGAGATATCATCGTATCTAATACCTAGATCAAGATCAAATAGACCGAATTCCTTACATAAATAATAACCTATAGATAATTCTTCATTATCTGTTGGTCTCATAAATGCCTCAGCACCGACTATGGAAATTTCTTCCTCAACATAATTGATAGATATTTTTTGCTCAACGACATCATTTGTTAGATCAAAAATGAAACCAAGTTCTTTAGATTTATTTTCAAAATTTGTAGGACCCTCAGAATGACCATGTTCATCATGTTCATCTTCGTCATGATGCTCATCTTCATCGTGATGCTCTTCTTCTTCATGATGCTCTTCTTCAGCATGTTGCTCAGTATGAAGATAATCTGAAGATCTAAAGAAATAATTAATCTTTTTCAGCCAAGAACTATTGACAACATAAGAACCTTCAACATCAAAAATATCAGATTCTGTATTGGAAAAGATTCTTTCACCTTCATGTTCATCATGACCTTCATGTTCATCTTCATCGTGATGCTCTTCTTTACCATGCATTCCATGATCTTCATGACCATCTCCGTGGAATGGAACACCAAAAAGACTTTCAGAATTCTTATAAGAAATACCGAAATATCCCCATTCACCAGTCTTTGATATGCCAAACCTCTGTGTGGTTGACTCAAAATCAGAATTTTCTAAGTATCCAAGGTTTTCTTCTTCGTGATGTTCATCTTCGTCATGATGTTCATCTTCGTCATGATGTTCATCTTCGTCATGATGTTCATCTTCATCGTGATGTTCATCCTCGGTATGAATTATTGCACCATTTGGAATATCATAATTATCAAACTGAGAATCTTTATAAGCCAAGCTTATATTAAAACCACCTAGGTTGTTTTGATAAGAAAAACTTCCAACTTCTCCGTCGTTAACAGATTGGCTTTCTAAACCAATATTTAATTTGGGTTCTTTAAAATCTTCTCTAGCAATTGTATTATCGATAATATTAACAATACCTCCAACAGTCCCACTAGAATATAGTAGCGATGATGGCCCTCTAACTATTTCTATTTGTTGGATATCATTTAAATCAACCTCATTCATATGATCATCACCAATAGTAGAAACATCTCTGAGAGTTTTACCATTATTCATAATTCTAACTCTATTACCTGATAAACCACGAATGATAGGATGACCGACAGCTGAACCAAAATCTGAAGACTGAACACCAAGAAGGTTATCTAATGACTCACCTAAACTAACAGTTGTATCAAAGATAGTATCTTCTCCATCTATAACATGAATTGGATCATCAAGATCAGATAAGTTTTGCTCAATAAATGATGATGTGACTATAATCTCATCTGGCTCAATTACTGTTTCTTCAGATTCGTTAGAATATAATTTTTCGTTGTGTATTATTAAAGCACCCACAAACAAAAGCGCTAAAAGTAAATTTTTCAATTTTATCTCCTTTTTAAATTTACATAAGAAATGAAATTTAAATTTGAGGGGGTCCTCTGGAGTAAAATTTATCAGGTTTATTTTCTATAAATTGTTTATCTAAAGCTTGAATTAACTTAGAAACAGTATGGAATTGGCCTTCAAAAGTAACTATTTTATTATCAAACTCAGGAGTTGAATTAACACAAAAATCACAATCTAGTTCAACAGATATATGATCATGATGTTCGTGATGATCATGCAGAAGTTCTTCGGCTGAAACCGAAGTAAAAAATAACAAAGCTATAAAGAAAACTAAGGCTTTATTTGGTAAATTCTGCATAGCGCGTAAATATTAAAATTATCAGATAAAGTCAAATTATATAAGTAATTCTTCAACTTGCCATAATGTATCTTTTCCAAAAAATATTTGATCGCCAACAAAAAAAGTTGGTATACCAAAGACTCCTCTTTCTACAGCTGCTTCAGTATTTGATATTAGTTTTGCTTTAACATCTGGATCCTGCATTTGACTCATTAATTTATCCGCATCTAATCCTGACTCATCAAATGCTTCTTTAATGACTTCTGGATCATCCATTTTCTTGGGTTGCTCCCACATATGAACTAATACTTTATCTATATAATCTTCAAGATAGCCATCCATTTCAGCAGCAATTGCACCTCTTATAATTTGTAAACTTATTACCGGAAAGTACGGATTCATTTGAAAAGATTGCAAACCATGTCTTTCAATAAATCTCGTTATTTCAAGTGATTGGTATTCTAATTTGCCTTTTACCTCAGCAAATTGAACCATTGGAGGGTTGTTATTAGTAGCCTTAAATATACCCCCAAGAAGAACAGGAATATAATTAACTTTAGCCCCCGTTTTTTCAGAAATTGATTTAAGTACTTTATGACTTAAATATGCATTTGGACTAGCAAAATCAAAATAAAAATCTACTTCTTTAGTCATAATTTCTCTCCAATTTAATACAATTAATCATAATATATATATTGGATAGATTAAAAAGAAATAATTAAGAGATAATTTAATTAAAATGATATTATTCAATTATGATCTATTTCTATTTATTTGCTTTTTTATTTCTTAGTGTTTTTTTTAAAATACCAATTATAGCTTTAATTGGTGGAATAATTTTTAGTTTAATATTTGTTACTAAAAAAAACTTTATTACTAAAAAATTTTCAACAATCATACTACAAACTGGGATAGTTCTTATGGGGTTTTCAATTAATTTCCAGAGCGCAATTAATCTAAGTGCTCAATATCTACCTGCTATATCTTTGTTTGTTATATCAACTTTCATATTTGTTTTTTTATTAGGTCTTATTCTAAATATTGATAAGAAATACTCTCTATTAATTGCCTCTGGATCATCGATTTGTGGTGGGACTGCAATGATATCTATAGCGCCAATCATAAAACCGAAAAATGAAGACCTGGCAGCAGCATTATCAATATTATTTATTTTAAATGCTATTGGAATTCTTCTGTTTCCTATAGTGGGAGAATTATTATATCTCTCTCAAACACAGTTTGGAGCATGGGCAGCTACAGTAATTCATGATACCAGCGCAGTAATTGGCGCTTCAATGAATTATGGGTTTGAGTCTCTTGAAACAGCATCTACGCTAAAGCTTGCGCGTACCCTATGGTTAATTCCACTAGTGCTTTCATTAAGCATAATTTCAAGACATGAAAAAAAATATTTTCCTATTCCTTTGTTTGTTCTTTTCTTTGTTATGGCAATTTTTATTGGATCCTATTTCAATGTGCCTATACAAAAAGAAAGTATAAGAGGTTTCAGTCAAATTATTCTTCTAACTGGTTTATTTTCAGTTGGAACACAAATATCAATACAGAGTATGAGAAATATACATACTAAAAAATTAATATTCCCAATAATTTCTTGGATAATAATAATTCCTTTTTCATTTTTTATTATTAATTTAGTAACTTAGAAACAGCTTGGTCTTTAGTAAAAAATTATAATCTCTTTTTTGGAAAAATTAATAGTTGATTAGTTTTATCCATATAATCTTTGTAACCATTTCTTTTAATCAAACTTCTATTATCCATCATTTTACAAGTTATTAATGTAAACATAAGATTCATGGATAATGGACATATAAATAAATACCAATAAGAAATATCAACAGCTAACATCATAAAGAAAATTCCCCACCAAAAAAGAACTTCGCCTAAATAATTTGGATGTCTTGAATACGCCCAAAGACCAGTATTTATAAATTTATTTTCGTTATCTTTATTTTTTTTAAATCTCCAAAGCTGATTATCAGAAATTAATTCTAATGAGACAGCCATAATAGTATAAAAACTGGCTAAATATAGCCAATAACTCGATGGATTTGTAGATGCAGATAGACCATAATATATTGGTAAAAGAGATAAATTTACCTGCAAAGTTGGATATAAATGAATACCAAAAAAATCTATTAATGAAGAAAATTTTAGTTCTTTTAGGTCTTCATAACGAAAATCCTCATCATACAAACCCTCCCATCTACGTGCCCAATTATATGTTAGACGAATACTCCAATATAGAATGGGAATTAAAAATAGGAATACCTTCTCATAATCTAGGTTTTCTGAATCCGGCCAAAAAGAAATATATATAACAATTGGTATGGGTGCTATTGACCAAAAAGGGTCATAAAAACTTGAGTTTTTAAAAAGTGAACTAGCTATAAATATGATAGCTGTCGCAATTATATGAGCAATTAGAACAGTTATCCATTGATTTAATGCAATATTACTACATATTAAAATGCTTATAGCTAAAGCAAAAACATAAACTAGAAAGCAAATTATTAAACTTTTAAGTTTTATTCCCAATTAATAACCATTCTACCTCTGGTACCGCCTGCATCAAGTCTCTTATGAGCCTCAGAAGCGTTTTCTGGGGTAACCGTATCAGCTACTCTAAGGGTAATAAGCCCATCCTCAACTTGCTGGCGAAGCGTATCAAGTTTATCAAAGTCAGAATCGTACTCAATTACCCAAGTGGTAGTAAAATTTATATTTCTTTGAGGTTCCCCTTTAAATCCTCTTACGCTTGTAAAAGATCCATTATCTTTAACAGCGCCAATTGCTTTTTCATTTAGTAAAGCTCCATCAGCAATACCATCGACACCTTCGGGAAAAACTTCTTTAATTTTTTCGACAAAATTTTCATTTCTTGGAATTATATGATCAACACCTAATTCATTTAAAAGCTCAATATCATTTTCATTTGAATCCGCAATTACAGTGAGACCGTCAGCTTTTGCTAACTGGATTACATAACCTCCATATGCACCTGGTCCACCTGTAACAGCAACAACTTGGCCTTTATTTAGATTTAATAAATCTAAGGATAATCGAGCAGTTAAACCATTCATAGGTAATGTTGATGACTCAACAAATGAATAGCCTTCCGGAGCTTTAACAACTGCAAACTGATTTAAAGTTATCTGCTCACGATATGCGCCATGAAGTTCATTGGGAATAACCATTCCCATTACCCTATCACCAATATTTATACCTGTTTCAACACCTTCTCCAACTTGATCTACAATTCCAGAAATATCCATTCCTGGTACTGAGGGTAAAGGAAAATCTTTACGAAATTGAGATATTAAACCGCTTCTTGAAACAATATCTGTAGGATTTACAGCCGAAGCATAATTTTTAACTCTAATTTCTCCAGGACCCACAGAAACATCTGGAATATCCATTACTTCAAGAACTTCCGGATCTCCAAATTCTTTAAAAACTACTGCTCTCATATTTCACTCCTTGTAATTACTGGAAATAGCTTAACTCCATTATTCATTTCTTTCGATAAATAATTCATAAATAACACTGGATCAATAATTCCTGACTCTGGAGCATGAACACCAGAACTATCAATCAGCCCATCAATGAGCATTTTTACTCCACATGCTAAAGGAAAGGAGGTGGCCTCCCCCATTGATAAATCCATAATGTCTCCATCAATAGTTACGCCAACTGAAATCTTTTGACCATTCCTATTTCCCTCAGCATAACCAAAGACTGGCGGTAAATGTAATTTTTCTGTTTTTTGCGTTGAGGTGGTTGATCCTTCCATCCATGTAAGAATCCTTGCAGCCATATTTTTTGTCAAAAGATTCATCTCAATTAAAAACCTTATAAACTTCAAGGTTGTAATAAACCCTCTTTCTTCACCATGCATTATGTTTAATGACTCAATAATATTTGGATAATGGTGAGGAAAACTTATTGCTTCAG
This sequence comes from uncultured PS1 clade bacterium, assembly GCA_902608415.1. Classification (GTDB taxonomy): domain Bacteria; phylum Pseudomonadota; class Alphaproteobacteria; order MED-G09; family MED-G09; genus AG-430-B22. The sequence goes on along the minus strand of CACLNZ010000019.1, from coordinate 11,909 downwards.
GGTGGCCAAATATACTTGCTTTAAATTCTCCTAATTCTGGATAATGAATTTGTACTTCTGTTAAAGGTCTTTCCATTTGATATTTTCCATCTTTAAATACCTTAACTTTTCCAATCATTTGTTCGATCGCATGAACCATAGCTGCATTAACCCCTTTTTGTGATGATATAGGCTCTGGTTTAGCTGAGGACATATCCCATCCTGTATAAACTTTTGAAATATCATCAAGCTCAAGCATGGCCATATAGGCAAGGATATTTGTTAAGCCAGGGCTAGCTCCTAGTCCTAAGATAGCGGTAATTTCAGCGTTTCTTGCCTGTTCATCCAAAAGAAACATTTTTTCAGTTGGCTCCCAATCATCACAAATATCAAAATAATGACAATTTGCTTCTATTGAAGCTCTTAGAATTAGTTCTGCAAATTTAAAAAAAGGTCCTGTAGTATTAACTACTATATCGACTTTAGACATAACCTCTAATAAAGATTCATGTTTGGTAACATCTAATCCGATACCCTCTACTTTATCACTGAAACTTAATGAAAAATCTTTTGCAGCATCAGCATTAATGTCAGCTACATAAATTTTTTTTATTTTTGCATGTTTATATAGGGACTGAACAGCATATCTTCCCATTCCACCACTGCCTCCTAATGCTAATATCTTCATATTTTATCTCTTCATCATTGTTTATAAGTTTTTTTGATTACTCAAATTAAATACCGGACGCGTTACTGAATAAGCCCAATAGAAAAATAAAAATTGTAATACAAGACGAAAATAAAGCATTTCAACTGGAATATCTGGAAATGCTTCTGGAGTAATAGCCATATAAATATTAGCTGGATAAACAGCAATTAATAGAGCAACTAACCCCCATCCAGCTATTTTACGAAAGCGAGGAATTAAAACACCAACACCACCAACTATTTCAAAAAAACCACTTATATATATTGCCTCTTCATGTAATGGAAACGATGGAGGCATAATAGATAAATAGAAATCTGGATTAATAAAATGATCTACACCAAAATAGATAAAAAAAGTAGCTAGTCCAAACAAAACTAACTTCTTCCAAAAACCTATGGGTAGTTTGAGGGAAATTGAAATATTAGATAAAATATTCATTCTTATAAATTAGAAAGAATTGTCTTAACATCATACTCATCATCACCATCATATCGAGGAGCATATTTTTCATAAGCAAGGGATATTTCATTATTACGATTCTCAATATGAACGGTATTGTGAGCGTGTGATACTATTATGTGCTCTTCATTTTTAATTTGATCCTTAACAATTTCAGCAAATTTATCAGCGTTCATACCTCCTTCTACTTGTCCAGTTAGAGGAGTATCTACATAACCTGGAAAAATTGTCCCAACATGAATAAAATCTGGAAGGTCATTCCTTAAACTCTCACTTAGCCCAAGAACTGCGTGTTTTGAAGCAACATATGCAACTGAGTTAGGTACTGCAACAAACAATGAATTTTCAGAACCTAAGTTATAAATTGCTGCTTCCGTTCCTTGCTCAATCATTTTTTTACTAAAAACAGAACATCCATGCCATACTCCGAAAAAATTAACATCAAAAACTTTTTTAGCTTCTTCAATATCTACTTTATCAATTCTTCCTCGAGCACCAGAAATTCCTGCATTGTTAATAAGCATGTCTACATGCCCATAACATTCACAGGTAAAGTCAGCAAAGTTTTCAACACTCTTCAGATCGGTAACATCTAAGTGAGCTTTATGTGCATCAATATTAAGGCTTTTTAATTTATTTATAGCTTCTTGAAGTTTTTCTTCTCTTGTTTCCCCAATGACTATTTTTGCTCCCTCAAATCCGAAAGCCTTAGCAAGAGCAAAACCAATTCCGGTAGCTCCGCCCGTAATAGCAATAATTTTATCTTTTAAGTCTTTCATGAAAAATTAGCTATTGAGAGCTATTTCTTTTTTTTCATTACTTCTGCGCACAAGTTTTCCTGGAAGCGCTCCTGTATGAACACCATTATCAAAGATAACTTCACCAGCTTTAACGGTTATTTCATAACCTTCAGGTTTTTGAACTAATCTTCTTCCACCCGCAGGTAAATCAAATATTGCTTCGGGTCTATGCAGTCTCATTGAATCAAAATCAATGATATTGATATCAGCAATTTTTCCTTCTTTAATATAACCTCTATCAAACATGCCAAATGCTTCTGCAGTACTTGATGTAAGAGACTTTACAATAAACTCTAAAGATAATTTATCACCACGAGTTCTATCTCGACCCCAATGTGTCATTATAAATGTAGGCATGCCAGCATCTGCAATCACTCCGCAATGGGCTCCTCCATCACTTAACCCAAACAACACATTTGGATGTTCCAGTAATTTTTTGTGGGGTTCCAAATCATATGTATGATAACCACCTAAAGGTTGATAAAAAAGCTCTTTTCCTTCTCCTTGAACAAGTAGGTCATACATAACCTCCATAACATCTAAATTACGTTCTAGCGCAATTCCAGCTACACTATCTTTAAACTCAGGTTCATAATTTGGTTTTTCACCAAGTGGAAAAACCTGACCCATTAAAGATGGTAAATCCTGCAATAATTCATTTTTGATAGTAGTTTCTTCAGAGAGAATTTTCCTTTTCGTCTCCGGATCTCGCAATCTTGACAATAACTCATCATGATCAAGGGATGCAAGTTCCTCTTTCCAAGTAGGGTGTCCTACAAATGCATGAAAACTTGACTGAAGACCATGCAATACACCAGTTGGTCTGCCTGCCGCTTGCGGCCTAATTTCGTGACCTTCCATCCTTGCTTGCTCAGCAAGATTGTACATTTTATTATTTTTATAGGCCGGTGCAGTCGTTGCAATTAAAGTTACAGTTAAACCTGTCTGTTTTTGAAAATCCTTTACCCATTCCCATTCTTCATCTTCTCCAAGATGATCAGACACCAATTCAAAAACTGAATTATTCAAGCCCTTCATACCTAAACCAAGCGCTAACATTTCTTCATTTCCTGAAAAGGTTCCTGGCATATATTCACCGTTAATATCTTTATGTAAAAGTGTTTTAGAGCTCGAAAAACCAAGTGCTCCAGCTTCAACGCCTTCTCTTACTAACTCTGACATCTGGTCCACCTCATCTTTAGTTGGAGCATAATCTGAGTTACAACGCTCACCCATAACATACGCTCTTACAGCGCCATGGGGAACCTGGGTAGCTACATCAATAGCACGAGGAAAGGATTCGAGTGCATCAAGATATTCAGGAAAGCTTTCCCATTTCCAATCTATTCCTTCTGATAAAGCGGCACCTGGAATATCTTCAACACCCTCCATTAATTCGATAAGAAAATCTCTATCTTCTGGTTTTACAGGGGCAAATCCAACTCCACAATTACCCATTACTACTGTAGTTACACCATGCCAACTTGAAGGTGCTAAAACCGGATCCCATGTCGCTTGTCCATCATAATGAGTATGAACATCAACCCAACCTGGAGTGACCAACTTACCTTTGGCATCAATCTCTTTGTCAGCAATTTCGTTAATTTCACCTATATCTTCTATTTTTCCATCTTTTATAGCAACATCAGCTATATATCGATCGTTTCCTGTTCCATCAATAATAGTGCCATTTTTAATAATTAAGTCGTACATAGGGCTCTCCAGTTAATTTATGTTAATAAATTATCATTTGGATAAAATTGTATCAAGAAAATATATTAAAACTAATTTGAGTAAAGGTTATTGAAGTAAAAAATTATTTATATTTTGCCCTTCTATCAGAAAATTCTCTTACCCTCTTTCTCCATGATTTATATGAACGGGATTTTAAATTTTCTCTCATTAGCTTCTTAACATCTTTTTCGCCAATCCCATAAATTGATCTAATGTTATTAAAACTAGCATGGTCAGATAAAGCCAATTCAATAATTTCACTTTTTTCACTTTCAGAAAATTTCTTCATTATTTTATTTATAGTTTTATTAAATTAGATTTTTTAAATGAATCATCTATTTAAAATCTTATATGACCTATCTAAAGCAATCTTTCTTAAATTATCGTCAGGATTTACAACTATTGGTTCGCCACAAGCTTCAAGCATTGGAAGATCATTTATTGAGTCTGAATAAAAAATTGAATCTTGAATTTTTAAATCATTAGTAAAGCACCAATTTTTAACAGCTTTAACTTTGCCGTCACTAAAAGTTGGTTCACCTGATAAACTCCCTGTAAAGATATCATTTTTTATTTCAACTGGTGTTCCAATACTGGATTCTATATCAAAATATTCTGCAAAACCTTTTACTAAAAAATCATGAGATCCTGATGCAATAAGAACTTTATCTGCAGATTTTGCCTCATTTAATAGGTCATCAGTAAGATCATCTGTTAAATTATCAATATTCTTTTGTATAAATTCTTCCACTAGATTTTCAACTTTACTGATATCTAAATTCTTAAGAGGCTCTTGAATATAAGTAGAATATTCATCAAAATTTAGAATGCCTTGGCGATAATCTATATCAAATTGATTAAGTTTTGATTTATGATTTTCGTTATCCAATAATCCTTTAGAAACAAGAAAATTTATCCAACCTGCTTCGCAATCACCACATAACAATGTATCGTCTAAGTCAAAAATTATAAATTTCATTTTCTATTCTCTGTTAACAATAGTTTAAATAATTTAATTTATCTTTATACCAGTCAAGATATGATCCGAGTACAGAAGAAAACTCTTCTCTTTTAGCTAATATAATTAAGTGTGTAAATGTTTTAGGATATTCATCTTTAAATTTTTCAGCAATTAGCCCAAAGCCCCTCTCTTTTAAAATATCCTCATAATGTCCCTCTCTTAAGAATTGTGCAAAATCACAAATAAAGGATATATCTGCGATACTTAAATCCTTACCAGATATGTAAGCGCTCTCATTTAATGCAGACTCGATTCCGGATAAATAAAATTCATATGCTGCAGACATCCTTTCATAACCTTCTTTGGTTACATTCTCATAATCCAACATATAAACTTGCGCTTCCCTTGCGAAAACAAGATTTGCGTCAAGAAAACTATCAATTCTTGAGGCTTCATATTCATCTTTTCCGTACAAATTAGACTTTTTACCAACTCTAGCAACGGCTCTCAGAATACTGTTTGACTCAAATATACCAATATTTCCATCTGGACTAAATGCGGCAGGCACAGTTCCAAAAGGATGAGCTCTTAAAAAAGAATCTGTTTTAAATAGAACACCTGAAAAACCTCTTTTTCCTTTTCTAGCAAATTTGTGATCAAGGTTTTTTTCGTTCTCATCTAAAACTTTAGGATTAAAGTCCCAAAGCCATGAACCTAAATTAGCTGGTTTGTCCCCTATAACTTCAACTTCTACTCCACATATATTTCCTGCAATGAGAGATTTCCAGACACGTGGATTAGGAAGGTAAGAAAATATTTTTAATTTATACATGCTTTTAATTATGACTTCTGAGGATTTATACCCCTGAAGGAACTATAGTAATTTTGAATATAGGCTAAATCTTCTTCACTATTACCACTAGGATTATAGACCTTACCTATTTCAATGCTTTTAGTTGGTGCATCTATAGAAATTAATAATATTTTTGACTGTGTTTGTTTTGCAATTCTTAAAAATCCTGTTTTCCATCTTTTTACTTTCTTTCTGGTGCCCTCAGGCGTCATAGCAATGACAATACTTTTTTCTTTTTTGACTATATTTACAACATTTTCAATTAAAGTTGATGGATTATCTCTATAGACAGGAATTCCACCTAACCATTCAAAAAATAATTTAAAACCAGGTTTAAAGATTGAGTTTTTTCCAAGCCATCTTACCTTAATATTTAATCCAAAGATCGCTAACATTGCCAAAATAAAATCCCAATTTGAAGTGTGAGGGGCAGCAATTATTACAATTCTTTCTTCATCAGGAACCCTTCCCTTTATAGTCCAACCAGATATATTTATTCCAAATCTAGCAATTTTTCTCAATATTTTAGAACGACTACCCCTCAGTCTTTCAGGTATTTGATTTTCAGAAATTCTTATAATTTTTTTTATCATTTTATTCCTGTTCAATGGTATAAATAAGAAATACTATTATTCTTCAATAAATAAAATTAAATACTATAGAAATTAACACCAATCATAATTCTAAATGAGATACCGATAATTTAATATCTCTTACTCTACTAATCACGTAAATCTGAGGATTCTTAGACATATTTATTTTTCTTTCACATCAAACGCTAGAACGATACGCTCTTCTTCTGATTCAAACGGAATCGTGCAGTGCGTGAGGGACGCCGGAAACAAAACCATACTTCCAGTTACTACATTTATGGTTTTTTTCTCGTTTATACGTGTATCAATAGCATCATTTTCTTCACCTAAGGAGACAACCAGATTGCCGCTGTCAACTTTTAATTTCTGAGGTACATTTATATAGATACTCCCGCTGAGCCAGCCTTCAGTATGGATATGAGGCTTTAAATTACCACCACTTTTCATACTAATGAGCCAACCATAGAGACTGTACTCAGTTGGCATTTTTTTTATCAATCCCTCTTCGCTCTTCTTGAATTCTTCTCGATACTTCTCTACTTCGATGCGAATGATATTTTGAATTTCATTTGTGTCATCATTTTTTATATCAAATATATTTCCTGAAGTTTGATTACCATTCACTAGAAGGGATTGTCTTTTATTCGAAACCCGGTTTTCATTAAGTATAGATTTTGCTTTTTTTACAAATATTTTTTCAAATTCATATCTAGTATTCAAGTCATTATGTAAAACATAATTTAATGGTTTCGCACAAAATAAGTTTGGCTTTTCCAACCCATATTTCAATACTGAACGGCAGGCAAGTGAACCGATAAGTGCGTTAGCTTTATCCTGATTGATCAAATAGTCCAATTCATCAAAAAAAACGGACTTTTTATTTTGTAGAAACAGACACATTAATAATTGACTATGTATTTTGAAATCCTCAGGTTTCAACGCTATCGCTTGGTTATAGCTTGCTTCAGCTTCGTCTAATCTGTTTAGTTCTTGGAGCATTAGGCCCAAGTTGTAGTGAGCTTCTGCAAAGTCAGGTTTCAACACTATTGCTTGGTTATAGATGGCTTCAGCTTCGTTTAATCTTCCAAGTTCTTTGAGTGTGACACCCAAATTATAGTGGGCTTCGGCATAGTCAGGTTTCAACTCTATCGCTTGGTTATAGCTGGCTTCAGCTTCGTCTAATCTTCCGAGTTCTTTGAGCGTGACTCCCAAATTGCCATAGGCTTCGGCATAGTCAGGTTTCAATACTATCGCTTGGTTATAGCTGGCTTCAGCTTCGTTTAATCTTCCAAGTTCTTTGAGCGTGATACCTAAATTGTACTGGGCTTCTCCAAAGTCAGGTTTCAACACTATCGCTTGGCTATAGCTGGCTTCAGCTTCGTCTAATCTTCCGAGTTCTTGGAGTGTGAGACCTAGGTTGCTGTGGGCTTCGGTATCTTGAGGAGATAATACAACTGCTGTCTTATTAGCATCTAGGGCTTCAGACTTTCTGCCTGTTGCTCCTAATAAAGCCCCAAGAACTTTCCAGGCAAATTGATGCTTAGGAAAACCTTTAGTAATTTCTAAGGAAAGCTTTTCTGCGTCATTGAATCGTCCGTTCTGATAGTGCTCTAAAAGGCTATTGAGTAGTTCTGGAGGTGGACTTATTCTTGCAGTATTCTGTTTTTGACTTTTAGGCAAGAGTTGTGCCTCTAGGAAATTTAATCTGGCTTCATCCACGCCCTGCTTTTTCGCCTGCTCGAGGACTTGCTTAGCATTATCAAACTGTTGCTCTTTTATGAAGGCATCAATATAACTGAGCCAGAATTGCTCTATTTTTGGATTAGCTTCGATAGCAATTTTGAATAATGTTAATGCCTTATCAACTTTGTTAGCTGATACCGCTAATAAACCTAGGTTATGGTTGGCGTCTGGATGTAAAGGTTGAGATTGGAGAATAGCAAGATAAAATCTTTCAGCTTCTTGAAGCTTCCCTACTTTATGTGCTTCAATTCCTTTCCGCAACGCTTGCTCAATCGTTAATTCCATCGCTTTATTCCCACTCAATAGTATACTTCTAAAAAAATATTATTATTCAATAACTTACAAGGAATTTTTTCAAGTGTGTAGTAAGTGTGTAGTAGATTTTTCATTAAATTTCTCTCAATTTTGATCATAATTTTTCTGTGGATAACTAATTTTATTTGATTTTAAATAAACATCTGTAGCATTGGAAACATAACCATTTATTTTGTAAGAAACTCCTCTATCTAAAATATATTGTAGAGCACTAATATACTCTTCTTCGCGTTTACATTTTAGAAGCCCATGAACCTTTAAAATCTCTCTAAACAGTCTCTTTTCTTTTTTTAAATCTAATTTATCAAGAATATTTTGCATTTAATTTACAATATTTTTTTTTGCTTCATTAATTTTATTAAGAATAAGCTTTAACCAATTTTTAAAAGATTCATCTAACCCTTCTGCAACTAATAAATACTGATAAAAATCTGAGTCAAGATGTCTGGTTATAACTTCTTTTTCAATAATTACTCCTGGAAAATGATTTATGACAATCGCGATACTTGAAGCTTCAATATTATAATTTGTTTTATCTATCCTTACTCCCCATTCACCTGCATCTTCCATCAAAATACTCGTATCAATAGCGCTAAATGTAATTGGTATTGCTTCTTTCAGAATAGAATGTAAATCAATTGAGTGAATTTCATATTGTGCAAAATATCCATCACTAAATAATGCTTCTTCTATTTTCCAAATACCCTCAAAACCCTCAAACCAATAACTATCATCGGCATCGCTTGTCCATCCAATATCGATGTATCCTTCTAAATTTTTTTTATATTCATCATATAGTTCCATTTATTCCCACTCAATTGATAAATAATCATGATTTAAGGATATCAATCATCTCATTAGCATATCGTCCCAAATCACAGCCAGTGAAATTATCACCCTTGGGTGTATGATTTGGCATCGAAGACTGATTCATTAAAAAATCTTTTATTTCAAATAATGTTGGCTCTACCCAGCTTGGATCTGTCTCATAAGGAATAATCACAGCATTAAATTTTAACCATGCAATAGATGGATTTTTTTCATCAAGCATACCCTCAATATCCTTATGTTGAGCATCAACATAAACGAAGTAACCTGTATTTGAGACATTAAAACCCTTTTGACGTGCAATCCAAACATACATATCCATTTGCCTCTTGTAACCGATCTTCCAAGGATCATCGATAGAAGAAGGTTTAACTTCGTATTTATCTGGACTTCTTGTGCCTTGAGCCTGACTTTTATAATCAACTAAATGAATTTGATCAGTTTGAGTATTAAGGTAAACATCATCAATACCCCCTCCTAATTTAATATTTGACTCTTTGTGAATAGTATTAAAGTAGGAGTCATTTAATCCATATTGAAGAGAATTAGTCCATTTCTCTAAGTCCTCATGATCAAAAGGGATCATATGCCCTAAACCTGCTTCCTTCCAAATTGGCAATGTAGATTTTCCTCTGACAGAGTCAGAGTCTCTTTTTAAAAGAATATCTGTAGTTGTGTTTATGGTAAAGGAAGGCATTTCTGGGGGTTTCACTTTTTGAATCTGTTCAAGCCAGAAACAAGCCTTACATTTTAGAAAGTTCTCAACTCTACTTCTAGATAACTCATAAGGATTCGGATTATCTGGATCAAACTTTCCTCTATGTCGCTTTGCTGTCATTATATATTTTATACCCCTAATCGATAATGCCGCTAAGTCAAAAAATTCTGATTTAACAGTTCTTTGATAATTGCATCAACAACATTCACTGGGACTGCGTTTCCAAATTGTTTTTTTGCTAATTTTTCTTTCTCATCAATTTTAAAATTTTTTGGAAACCCTTGCAATCTAGATGCCTCTCTACCAGTAATTAACCGCAATCTATTTTTTTTATAAATTTTTGAAATAAATTCTTTTTTATATTCCTCTTCAGTATCACCAAATATTTGCTCTAAAGCAATATAGTCTCTATTTTCAGTTGCTGTTATTGTTGAAAAAACTGGGGATTGAGGCAAAAAGACTCGGTAAATTCCTTCAATTCCAGCTGAATTTTTAGTATTCCTTAATTCATATCTTCCATCCTCTTCTTTTCTTAAGAAATTTTTCTCCACTAATTTATTTAATTCTATTTTTTTGAGATTGGGGATCAAATCACTTAAATCTTTATAAGAGAGAGGATTGCCATCCCATTCTCCATATTTTGACTTACGCCTATTTTTCAATACTGTTAAACAAATTTCTCTTTCTCTCTTTGTGCTTCTTTTTATATCCCATGAATGGATTGTGGTATGCCCATCTCTAGTATCACAAAAAATAAAGAAATCATTAAATTCACCGGAAGATTGAAAAAAATTTGGAGAAGATCGAACTCTGTTTCCAAATAAATCTCTTTTTAAATTTCTTCTTTTAATTTTTTTTCCTTTGAAGTCATCAACAATATCAGACAATGACGGACTTTTATTAATTGGTTTTGGAAAATTAAAAATTTTATCAGGAAGAATATCTTTTCTGATACCAACAAAAAAAATTCTTTCTCTGTTTTGAGGTAAACCAAAATCAAATGAGTTTAGTAATTTGAAATAAGTTCTGTATCCTGCTTTTTTAAACTCACTAATAAGTAAATCTAAATTATCCCTATTTCTAGGATCATATAAACCCTTCACATTCTCATATATAAAGCATTTTGGCTTATTTAACCTAGTAACCCTTATTGTATCCTCCCAAAGTTTACCTCTGGGATCATCAAAACCCTTCTTGGAACCAGCAATGGACCAACTTTGGCAGGGAACTCCGCCAAAATAGATATCCGCATAAGGTAATTTTTTTAGCTTTGTGATATCGCCAAAAGCAGCTTCATTCTTTGTATTAAAATTTTTTTCATATACAGCGATAGCCGGTTTATCAATCTCAGAATAACCTATACTTCTTCCAGCATTGATTTCTCCAGCTATTCTAAAGCCACCTACTCCAGAAAAAAAATCAATAAAGGTAAATAAGTTTTTCATATTTTATTTATATGTTAATTAGAAATTACTGTAATCTTATTATTAATATTAATAATTAATTTAGATAGAAAATATCATCAAATTCTTCACCAAAATTTTCTTCACCAAGCTCTTTAAATATCTCAAATATAAATTCAGTAGTATCTTCCATACCAGATAAAATATTCCAGAAATCATCTGCAACAAATGCTTCTTTGTTTTTCAAAAGAGGGGCAATTTTACCTCCTTCTTTTTCCCAGTAATCCTTTTTATGAGGATTGTAGGGAAATCCAAGAAGGCAATCAACATTATTGATATTGTCTAATGCTCTATAGGTAAACCATTTTAATATATTCTCTAGAAATTTGGGCCCACTTCCAGCATTGATCTGAACTGTCTTCAGATCAATAAGGTATTCGCAACCATCTTTTTCTAACCAAATATCAATACCTTCTCCTTTTGGAATTTTAGTTGAATTACTCGAAATAATATTTTTCCTCTGAATTAAATTTGTAATATCATTAAAATAGTCTGAACAAAGCAGAGAATAATTTTTTAATTTTTTTTCTTTGAAGTCTGATAATTCATGCATTACTTGACGAGGTATAGCTGGAACAGATGCGTTAAATTCTTTTTCATCCAATATTTCGAATCCATTATTTTTTGCAAAAATTTTTGCTAATGGCTCCCAAAGCGTTGTTCCTAATGAAGTTTCTAGTCCCCCTATTAGTGATCTAACTCTTCTTTCCTTTGGAAAAATTAAATCTAAAGGATGAGTTACCTTAACTTCTTT
>CACLNZ010000018.1 GCA_902608415.1 uncultured PS1 clade bacterium | reverse complement strand
GTGGTATTTATTCAAGTAGTGATGAAAATATAATGAAACTTGCTAATATTACTAAGACATCAAGAGTTATGGTAAATCAACCTCAGGCAGCATCAAATAGTGGAAACTTATGGAATGGAATGAGACAAACATTTTCATTAGGATGTGGTTCTTGGGGTGGAAACGGAACCAATAATAATATTTCCTGGAGAGATTTAATTAATGAAACATGGGTATCAAAACCATTACCTCAATCCAAAGAATTAATTTCTGATGAAGAACTCTTCGGTGATGTTATGAATAAAATTAGTTAATTTAATTATTTTCAAAAAATCATTAAATTTAACTGAATTTATTATAATTGAGTGATACTTTACCTTTTATTTAGAAATGTATTAAAGAAAAATGAAACTATCTGAAGAACAAATAGCCTTTTATGATGTTGCAAAAAATTTTGCAATTGAAAAAATGGCGCCTCATGCAGAAAAATGGGATGAAGAAAAGATCCTTCCTGTAGAGACATTGCAAGAATTAGCACAATTAGGTTTTGCTGGTATTTATGTTTCCCCAGATTTAGGTGGCTCAGGATTATCAAGGTTAGATTCAACATTAATTTTTGAAGGTCTTAGCCAGGGCTGTACATCTACAGCCGCATTTTTATCTATACATAATATGGCAACATGGATGATAGATAATTTTGGAAATCAGGAGTTAAAAGAACGTTTTGTTCCTGACCTTTGTTCGATGAAAAAAATAAGTTCATATTGCTTAACTGAACCTGGCGCAGGATCAGATGCCGGTGGTTTGAGAACAAAAGCAGAAAAATCGGGCGACCATTATATTTTGAATGGAACTAAATCGTTTATTTCTGGCGGAGGCTTTTCTGATGTATATGTTACAATGGTTAAAACCGATCAAAACTCTATCTCGACCCTTGTTATAGAAAAAGATAGTGAAGGTCTTTCATTTGGTGGACAAGAAAAGAAGATGGGTTGGAATTCTCAACCCACAGCTCAAGTAATTTTTGAAGATTGTAAAGTTCCTGTAGAAAATCTAATCGGACAAGAAGGTGATGGTTTTAAAATTGCAATGATGGGCTTAGATGGAGGTAGACTTAATATTGCTGCCTGCTCTCTCGGTACAGCACAATCAGCATATGAAAGAGCTGTCCAATATGTTGGTGAAAGAGAACAATTTGGAAAAAAATTACAAGAATTTCAAGCCCTCCAATTTAAACTAGCAGATATGTGTACTGAATTAGAAGCCTCAAGATTGATCCTAAGAGAAGCTGCAACAAAAGTTGATAATAATACATCGGATAAAACAAAAGCAGCAGCTATGGCAAAAAGATTTGTTACTGATGCAGGCTTTAATATTGTGAATGAAGCACTACAAATTCATGGAGGTTACGGTTATTTGAAAGATTATCCTCTTGAAAGAAATCTTAGAGATTTAAGAGTACACCAAATTCTTGAGGGAACTAATGAGATCATGAGAGTTATCATAGCTAGAGAAATACTCAAGGAAAATAAATGAGTGTTGAAGAAGTCTTTTTTGAAAAAAAAGGTTCTTTAGGTCTTATTACGCTTAATAGGCCGGACGCATTAAACGCATTAACATTAAAAATGGTAAGGGAAATTCATCCAAAACTTAAAATTTGGGAGAATGATGATGAAGTAAAAACTGTAGCAGTCACCGCAGTTGGTGATAGAGCATTTTGTGCTGGTGGAGACATAAGGGCACTTTATGATTGGGGAAAAAGCAATGATAAAAAAGCTACTGGTTTTTATTATGAAGAATATCAACTCAACCAACTAATAAAATCATACTCTAAGCCATATGCATCATTTGTTAATGGAATTGTTATGGGTGGAGGCGTTGGAGTTTCGGTGCATGGTGCTTTTAGAGTAGCTGGAGAAAATTACTCATTTGCAATGCCTGAAACAGGGATTGGTCTATTTCCAGATGTTGGAGGAAGTTTTTTTCTATCTAGATTAAGAAATAATGTTGGTATGTATCTAGCGTTAACGGGAAGTCGTATTAAATCATCTGATGCAATTGAATTGGGTATTGCAGAATATTACATTGAGTCAGAAAATTATGATGAAATATTTAATAAATTATCTGAAGGCTTTTCGCTAACTGAAATTCTTTCATCATTTCATTCTAATAAGATTAACTCAGATCTTAAAAATAATTTTGAAGAAATTAATAAACTTTTTTCTGGAGATAGTATTGAAGAAATTATTAATAAATTAGAGAATGATCAATCTGATTTTTCTCAAAAAAATCTTAGCTTATTAAAATCTAAATCACCAACATCTCTTAAAATTACTTTTAGACAAATAAGAAATGGAGCAGAATTAGATTTTGAAGATTGCATGAGAATGGAATATAGAATGGTTTCAAAAGTTATGTCTGATCATGACTTTTATGAAGGTGTGAGGGCTCTAATAATAGATAAAGACAATAAACCTTTATGGAAGCCAGGAAATATTGATGAAATTTCAGATGAAAGTATAGATGAATTTTTCAAGAATTTAGAAAATAATGAGTTAAATTTTAATACGAGGTAAAGATGGCAAATGTAACTTTTATAGGCTTAGGAAACATGGGACTTCCTATGGCAAAAAATCTTATTAAGGCTGGACATACAGTTTATGGCTTCGATCTGTCTGAGGAGCAAATGAATCAATTTGTTGCTGCAGGTGGAAATAAAGAGGAAAATATACCTAGCGCATTAAAAAAATCTGATACAGCAATAACAATGCTTCCGTCAGGAAAACATGTAAAAACAATTTATATGGGTGATGATGGAATTATAAAGAATGCTAATAATAATTTACTCCTAATTGATTCATCAACAATAGATGTTGAGACTTCCCGTGAAGTTGAAAAAGATGCAAACGAAAATAACCTAAAAATGCTTGATGCTCCTGTTTCTGGAGGCGTTACTGGCGCAGAAGCAGGAACACTAACTTTTATGGTTGGTGGAGATACTGATGCATTTAATAAGGCAAAAGAATTTTTAGATATTATGGGTGGAAATGTTATACATGCTGGCCAAGCAGGAAATGGGCAGGTAGCAAAAATAGCCAATAATATGCTTTTAGCAATATCAATGATTGGAACTTCTGAAGCATTTAATCTTGCAAAAAATTTGGGTTTAGATGCATCTACTTTTTTTGATATTGCCTCTACAGCATCAGGTCAATGTTGGTCGATGACAAGCTATTGTCCTGTTCCTGGCCCAGTTCCAACTAGTCCGGCAAATAATGACTATAAACCTGGATTTTCTGCTGCATTGATGTTGAAAGATCTTAGATTATCACAAGAAGCATCTTCTTTTTCAAACTCAAGAACACCTTTAGGCGAAAAGGCTACTACTATTTATGAAGAAATGGAAAAGAATGGAACTGATAACTTAGATTTCTCAGGTGTAATTAAATTACTGAATGAAGAATTATAATTTTAAAATGTCCGACAATATCAAAATACCAGTATTTGAAAACTTTAAAGATAGTGCTCATTTAACCAAAGATAAATATGAAGAGGCTTATAATTTTGCTTTGGATAATCCTGAAGCCTTTTGGGAAAAAGAGGGAAAAAGGATAAACTGGATAAATCCTTATACGAAGATAAAAGATGTTACATGGTCCAATAAGGATGTAAATATTAAATGGTTTTATGATGGAACCTTGAATGCAAGTTATAATTGTATCGATAGACACTTATTGGATAAATCTGATCAAATTGCGATTATTTGGGAAGGCGATGATCCAAATGAGTCAAAAAAAATTACCTATAAAGAATTACACCAAAAAGTTTCTAAATTTGCAAATATGATGAAACACTTTGGTGTTCAAAAAGGTGATAGAGTTACAATATATATGCCTATGATACCTGAAGCTGCATACGCAATGTTAGCTTGTTCAAGAATTGGAGCAATTCACTCTGTCGTTTTCGGAGGCTTTTCTCCTGATGCACTGGCTGGCAGGATACTTGACTGTGATTCTAAATTCTTAATAACTGCTGATGAAGGAATAAGGGGTGGTAAAATTGTACCATTAAAAATTAATTCGGATAAAGCTCTTGAGCAATGCCCAGATGTAAAAAATGTCTTTGTTGTTAAAAGAACTGGTGGAGACATTGAAATGAAAGAAGATAGAGATATTTGGTATCATGAGGCAGTTGAACTTGTTGGTGATGAATGTCCTCCTGAAGAAATGAATGCAGAAGATCCACTTTTTATTCTTTATACTAGCGGCTCAACAGGTAAGCCCAAAGGTGTTCTTCATACAACCGGTGGTTATATAGTTTATGCATCATATACTCATGAAATAATTTTTGATTATCATGATAAGGATATTTATTGGTGCACTGCTGATGTTGGTTGGGTAACTGGACATTCTTATATAGTTTATGGGCCTCTAGCTAATGGAGCCACAACCTTAATGTTTGAAGGAGTTCCAAATTATCCATCTAATTCAAGGTTTTGGGAAATATGCGATAAACATAGTGTGAATATTTTTTATACTGCTCCAACAGCAATAAGAGCTCTTATGAAAGAGGGAGACGTACCAGTCAAATCAACTAGTAGAAAAAGTCTACGATTACTTGGTACTGTTGGAGAACCGATTAATCCAGAAGCTTGGATGTGGTATTTTAATATAGTGGGAGAAAAAAAATGCCCAATAGTTGATACTTGGTGGCAAACAGAAACTGGGGCAACATTAATCTCGCCTTTACCTGGTGCTACAGATTTGAAACCAGGATCAGCCTCAAAGCCTCTACCGGGCGTAAGGCCTGCCCTCCTAGACTCTGAGGGAAATATTTTAGAAGGAGAAAATGAAGGAAATTTGTGTATAGCCGATAGTTGGCCTGGACAAATGCGAACTGTTTATGGAGATCATAAAAGGTTTATTGAAACTTATTTTAGTCAATATGATGGTTACTATTTCACTGGAGATGGATGTAAAAGAGACAAAGACGGCTATTATTGGATAACTGGAAGAGTGGATGATGTTATAAATGTTTCTGGTCATAGAATGGGGACAGCTGAAGTAGAAAGCGCCCTAGTTTCTCATGTAAAAGTATCTGAAGCCGCTGTTGTAGGTTTTCCTCATGAAATTAAAGGTCAAGGAATCTATGCGTATGTAACTCTTAATGCTGGCGAAAACGGTAACGGAGAAATTAGAAAAGAGTTAATAAACTGGGTAAGAAAAGAAATTGGTCCAATAGCTAGCCCAGATTTGATTCAATTTGCACCAAATTTACCAAAAACGAGATCAGGAAAAATCATGCGCCGTATCTTAAGAAAAATAGCTGAAAATGACTATTCAGAATTAGGTGATACATCAACGCTAGCCGAACCTATGGTAGTTGATGAATTAATAGAAAATAGACAAAATAAATAAATTCATGAAAGCAATTGTAATAACTGACAACAAACTCAACTGGGTAAACAACGAGGATCCAGATTGTAAGGATAATGAAGTCATTATTAAAGTTAAAGCCACTGCTGTTAATAGAGCAGACCTTGCCCAAAGAGTAGGTCTATACCCTGCTCCTCATGGAGTAAGTGAAATTCTTGGACTTGAATGCAGTGGGATAATTCAAGAAATTGGGAGGAATGTTGTTAACAGAAAAGTAGGTGATGAAGTTGTTGCATTACTTGCTGGAGGTGGATATGCAGAATATGTTTCATGTCCCGAAGTTCAAACTCTTCCTCTTCCTAAAAATATAAACTTAAGCGATGGCGCAGCTATACCCGAAGTTTTTGCAACTTGTTGGCTGAATTTATTTATAGAAGGTAATTTAAAAAAGGGTGAAAAAGTTTTATTTCATGCTGGAGCTAGTGGAATAGGAACTGCAGGAATTCAACTTTGTAATATTTTTCAATGTGAGTCATATATAACCGCTGGAAGTAAAGAAAAAGTTGAATTCTGTATAGATCTTGGTTCTAATGCTGGCACTGTTAGATTAGAAAATTCATTTAAAAGTTTTAAAGACCATTGCCCTTCTGGATTAGATATTATACTCGACCCTGTTGGCGCAAATTATTTTGAAGAAAACTTAAATAATTTAGCTATTGATGGAAGATTAATAATTATTGGAATTTTAGGCGGAGTTAATGGAAAGATAAATATTGGTAATCTATTAATGAAAAGACAAAAAATTATTGGATCAACAATTAGATCAAGATCAATTGAGGTAAAAGGCAAAGTGATGAACGCGTTATATGAAAATATTTGGGATCATTTCGAAAAAAGAATAATTAAACCTGTCATTTATAAAAAATTACCTATTAAAGAAGCAGATGAAGCACATAAAATAATGGAAAATAACAACAATATTGGAAAAATTATTCTTGAAGTTTTTTAATTATTTAACTGCCTGAAGTCCTTTATCAAGAGTATTTTCAAATCTATCAAACAACTCATGGATTTCATTTTCTTTAATAATTAAAGGCGGACAAACAGCTAATACATCTCCAATAGCTCTCAAAATTATACCTTCACTGTGCCCAACTTCAGCTAGAACAGGGCCTGCACTTCCTATAGGATCAAAAGGAGCAGAAGTTTTTTTATCTTTAACTAATTCTACTGCACCCATTAAACCTACACCTCTTGCTTCTCCAACTAATTCCTTTTTTTCTAGATTTTTTAGTCTTTCTTGGAAAACTGGCGCTAAAGATGAAACCCTTTCCATAAGACCTTCTTCTTCAAGAATTTTAATGTTTTCAAGGGCAACTGCACATGCAACAGGATGTCCAGCAGAAGTAAACCCACTTCCATAAAGATTGTTCTTTACAGTATTTTCAGCAATAGGCTCATACATTTTGTCTGTCATCAGAACTACGCCCATTGGTATATAATTTGATGTAATTTGTTTTGATAAAATTATTAGATCCGGCTCTATGCCATAAAGTTCACATGCGAATCTTTTTCCCGTTCTACCAAAACCATTAATAACTTCATCCGCAACAATCAAAATATCGTATTTCTTACATACTTCTTGAATCTTCTTCCAATATGTTTTTGGAGGTACAATTAATCCTCCAGCACCCATTACAGGTTCACCAAAAAAAGCCGCAACAGTTTCTGGTCCCTCTTTAATAATTAGATCCTCTAATTCATTTGCACACCTCGTAGCAAACTCTTCTTCAGTTTCGCCTTCTTGACCTTCTCTCCAATAATGAGGACATCTAGTATGCAGAACCTGTTTAATTGGTAAATCAAAATCATTATGCATCAAAGGAATACCAGTAAGACTTCCTGATGCTATTGTTATTCCATGATATGCCTTAAATCTTGATATAATTTTTTTCTTTTCAGGTCTATTCAAGGCATTGTTGTAATACCATATCATCTTCATAGCAGAGTCATTTGCTTCAGATCCAGAATTTGTATAATGAGCATGAGTCATATTTAAACCAACAATTTCAGTTAATTTTTGAGAAAGTTGGGCAACTGCGGGATGAGATTTATGAGTAAATGAATGATAATAAGGTAATGTTTCAAGTTGCTTCTTTGCTGCCTCAACAAGCCTTTCTTCGCCAAATCCAACAGCTACTGACCATAAGCCTGCCATAGCTTCAATGTATTCGTTACCTTGATCGTCCCAAACCTTTATTCCCTTACCTTTTGCAATAACCATTGGTCCCTGCTTTTCAATTCTTTTAGCATTAGAATAAGGATGAAAATGATGTGCGGCATCTAAAGCAGCATATGAATTTGGTTTAATTTTATCAGTCATTTCTTTCTCTTAATAAATAAAGGCCTTTATAAAGGTTTAATTGCATAAATTGTAAAAAAAATTTATCATTAATTTAAAAAAAATGGATCACTTATTAGAAAAAATTACAGTTATTGATTGTGCTAGCTATATAGCGGGCCCTGCAGCAGCTACAATAATGTCTGATTTTGGCGCTAGAGTAATCAAAATAGAATCCCCAGATATTGGCGATTCATACAGAAGTTTACTTCGTTTACCAGGTTTGCCGGAAAGCGATGAAAACTATCCATGGATATTAACGAGTCGAAATAAAGAAAGCTTAGCATTAGATCTTAAATTCAAAGAAGCTCATGTCATTCTTCATAAATTAATAAAAAAAGCAGATATATTTATAACTAATTATCCATTTCCAATTAGAACTAAATTAAAAATAAACTCTGAGGATATATTAAAAGAAAATAAAAAACTAATATATGCATCTTTATCTCCATATGGCGAAAAAGGACATGAAAAGGATAAGACTGGATATGATGCAACAGCATGGTGGGCAAGGTCAGGGCTAATGCACGCGGTTAGAAGTAACTCAAATTCAGAACCAAACTCATCAGTGCCAGGAATGGGAGATCATCCTACTGCCTCAGCGCTCTTTGGAGCAATAATGATGGCATTATATAAAAGAGAGATAACTGGTGAAGGCTCAGAAGTTTCTTCATCTTTAATGGCTAACGGGCTCTGGTCAAATGGCATATATAATCAAGCTGCATTATGTGGTGCAAATTTTTTAGAAAA
The DNA here is from genome assembly GCA_902608415.1 of uncultured PS1 clade bacterium. Taxonomy (GTDB): domain Bacteria; phylum Pseudomonadota; class Alphaproteobacteria; order MED-G09; family MED-G09; genus AG-430-B22. Next base: position 15,184 of record CACLNZ010000018.1, on the reverse strand, counting down.
TATTGGAAGAGGAACAAAAGGGGCTTTGGCAGAAAAATATAAATGCAAGGACGGTAGATGGTTTATTCTAGTAATATTAAATGAGGAGAGAGAATGGCCTCTTTTGCTTAAATGTTTAAAGCGAGAAGATGTTAATGATGATAAACGTTTTAATACAAGAGAAGGTCGAGCTAAAAATTCTTTAGAATTAATCACAATTTTAGATGAAGAATTTCTTTCAAAGGATTGGGGTCAACTTAAAGAACTTTTTGAAAAATCCGGTGTAACATTTGGATCAATCTCTGAACCGTATGATCATATTAATGATCAACAAATAGCTGATAACGAATTTTTTACTAAATTCACTGATAAAGAAGATCTATTAACTGTTGATAGTCCAATTTTTATGAAAAATGAAAAGAAAAGAAAACCTCAAACCGCCCCTGAAATTGGAGAACACACAAGACAAATTCTTGAAGAATTAAATTACGATAAGACCGAAATAGAAAAACTGGAAAATAAAAAAATTATTAGAACTTAAACAGCTAACTGTTTCAATCTTTTCCTTTGATGAGATGGAGGAAGTGTCATTTCTTCTCTGTATTTAGTAACGGTTCTCCTAGCAACATTAATGCCTTCTTCCTTTAATAATTTAGATAACTTATTATCTGATAATACTTTTTCTTCATTATTAATTAGTTGAATAATTTTTTCTTTCACAACCTTTGAAGATAATCCGTCATCATTAGATAATGTGTTAAGAGATTTAGAAAAAAAGAATTTCAAATCATAAGTGCCTCTAGGCGTATAAATAGTTTTAGAATTAGTTATTCTTGATACCGTACTCTCATGAATATCAAGCTCCTCTGCAATATCCTTTAATTTTAGAGGTCTCAAACCCATAACACCATCATCAAGAAACTTTTCTTGCTTCTTAATAATTTCTTTTGCAACCTTTAAGATAGTTGAAGCTCTTTGTTCTAGAGCTTTGACTAACCCCTTCCCAGCTAAAAAATTTGCAGACAAATACTTTTTTTCTTCTTTTGATAATTTTTTTCTTGATAGCTCTTCCCAATATCCAGTTAATAAAATTACTTTAGGTAAGGTTTCTTCATTAAGAGATGCAATCCATTCATTCTTATCTTTTTCTACAATAATATCAGGTGAATTATTGTGTGAAATTAAATCACTACCTGTGTCAATGGGGGCAGGAATGCATCTTTTTAACACATCTAAGCTATCTTTTAATTTTTCTTTATCAATTTTAAGTTTCTTTGCTATTGAAAAAATATTCTCACTAGCAAGAATCGTTAAGTTTTTTAATAGAAGCTTTAAATCATTATCTAATAAATTTTGTGATTTTAATTGTAGAGTTAAGAATTCTTCAAGATCGTTTGAAAAAATCCCTAATGGCTCAAATGACTTCAAAATATTTAGAATTTTTTCAATACGTAGTAAGTCAATATTTAAATCGATTGAAAGCTCTTTTGTAGACACTTTCAAATATCCATTAGGTTCAATAAATTCAAGTATTGATAAAGCAATCAGTCTATCAATCTTATTTTGAAAAGATATATTTATTTGATCAGCAATTATTTGATATAAACTTTTTTTAGACTCTATTGTTTCCTCAATAATATTATCTATTGATACTGATGATGATTCATACAGATTAACTGTGTCAAACGATGGGCTTCCCTCTGAATCTTCATTATGTGAGAATGAGCTCTCTAATTTATTCTGAGAAGATAAATTTTCATCCTTGTCATTTATGTTGTCTTTTAAGATCTCATCATTACCTGATTTTTCTAAAAGTGGGTTGTCAAGGATCTCTTCCTGAAGATAATTATCAAGATCAATATTATTTAACTCTAAAAGTTTAATTGCTTTAAGCAATTGAGGAGTCAAAGTCATTTTCTGACTTTGTTTAATATTTTGAACTAAAGAAATTTTTGCCATAATTTACCTTATTTGATATAAATGGCATGAATATTGCATATAGTCAATATAACAACAGAAATCTGTATTTCTTAAATTTTATCCTACATTAGTACCTTTTTATATTATAATATTATTTATGCTAAAAATTCCTAATAGAAATAATATTCTGATAGATAATTATGGTAGAAAAATTGATTACCTAAGAATATCAGTGACCGATAGATGTAATTTAAGATGTACTTATTGTATGCCTGAAAAAATGAAATTTATGAGTAAAAAAGATATTTTGTCATTTGATGAAATGTATCAATTATGTGAGCATTTTATTGCAAGAGGAATTAAAAAGATAAGAATTACAGGCGGTGAACCTCTCGTAAGAAAAGGCATACTAGAATTTATTAATAATCTTAAAAGTTTTAAAAATATGAATATGCTCGATGAGATTACACTTACAACTAACGGCACTCTTTTAGAAGATTATAGTCAGGAGCTAAAAAACTCCGGAATTGATAGAATAAATATATCCCTCGATACACTAAATGAGGAAACTTTCGAAAAAATCACTAGAAGAAAAAACTTAAAAAAAGTTTTAAGGGGTATTGATGAGGCTAAGAAGTATAATTTTAAATTAAAGATAAATACGGTTGTTCTTAAAGATAGTAATATTGATGAAATTCCTGAGTTAATTTATTGGTCACATAAAAATGGAATGGATATCAGTTTAATTGAAACTATGCCTTTAGGAGATATTGATGGCGATCGATATGACCAATTTTTTTCTATTAATGAAATGAGAAAAAAAATTGAAAAGAAGTTTACTCTAACGAAATCATCTTATACGACATCTGGTCCTTCAGATTATTATAAGGTTAAAGAAACAGGAAAAAATGTTGGCTTTATTACACCTCTTTCAAATAATTTTTGTAGTTCTTGCAACAGAATAAGAGTTACATGCACAGGTATGCTATATATGTGTTTAGGCCAAGATGATAAAATTGATTTTAAAACAATATTAAGATCTAAAGATTACATTAAATTAGATGCTGCTATAAATCTTGCTATGAGAATAAAGCCGGAAAAACATGAATTCTCAATCAAACCAAGAATGAAAAATACTAAAATAGAAAGACATATGTCTGTAACAGGAGGTTAATCTAATCTTTTTTTGATTTCTTCTTCAATCAACCAGAGTCTATCTTGTCCCCATTGATAAAATGGATTTTCATAATTTTCATCGGTAATTTTAAAAGAGGGAACTCCCCAGCAATTTCCTTCATACATTTCATTTAGATTTTCATCTAAAACATTCTTCCAATTTCTTTTACCAAGATCTTTCTTAATTTCATCCCATGAAAGATCTAACTCTCTGATTAATTTTTTTAAAAATGCTTTATTTCCAATATTAACGCCATTGTGAAAAGAAGCGATCGTTAATTTCTCAATATATGAAAAACCTCTATTATGAGCATTAATTATTGGGAATAGTGAATAAGCTAATTCTGCTGGTTTGCCTAAAGGAGAGTAAATTTTATTAAAATAAATATTATTAATTCTACCCTCTCTGGCTGCATCTCCTAAAATATATTTACCTTTATATCGAGGTATATGCATACCTCTCATAAGCATAGGAAGTACTGGTTTAGTTATTATGTTTACAGGATATTTCCCTATTATATCCCTTACCCTAGGAAAACATATGTATGTATATGGGCTGTTTAATGAAGGATATATAGTTAAATTTAATTTATTAGTATGATTTGAAAGATAATTTTTATTAGATTTTCTATTAATAATGTATTCATCTGTATGTGTCCTCTTAAGACCTAAATCTATTAATCTATTCTCAAGATGATTTAATCTATCAACTCCCCAATAGCTTTCGCCCTCATAATAAAAAGATGAGCTGTTATAATATCCATTGCCTTTTCTAAATTTATTTCCTTTTTCTATTGTAGTATTTATTTCATTTATTGAATTAAAATTTTCTTTATATATTGTTTCAAGGCTTTTGCTCTTCTCAAGCCATAAACTATCCATTAGATCTAAGGCTATCTGAATGAATTTACCTTGTTCACAATTTGAAAGAATTTTATTGGCTAAATCTATTTCATTTTTTAAGGGGTAATTTAAAATTTTTTTATCTTGTCCATGCCAGGGAGCAATATTTCTTACATCATTTAAGCAATGAATTTTGAACATGCTTGGCTCAGGAACAGTTTGTCCTGGAGGACTACCAACTAAGATACATTCTAAATCAACTTGATAATAAATTTTAAGCTTCTCCAGTATTGGAAGAATCAAAATAGAATAAGGATCATCAACCTGATGATAATAAAATACCTTATGTGATCTATTTTCAGAAACTCTTATCTTCTCTCTTTTTTGTCTTTCTTGAATTAATAATTCTTCGTTAGACCAATTCATCATTAGTTCATTTCGTGCTCTAGATAAAAATTTGTTTTGAAGATAATTGCGTATATTTGTTAACATGCTAAAAAGTATAAAATATTGACAGAATTTATGTCAAAAACTAAATTTTATATAACTTACATAACTTATAATGAAACCAATAAAAAATAATTTAACTGAAATATTAAATATTGATTATCCAATTATTCAAGCGCCAATGGGTTGGATTGCTCGTTCACAGTTAGCCTCGGCTGTTTCAGAAGCAGGAGGTTTAGGAATAATTGAAACATCTTCTGGAGAATTGGATGTCATAAGAGAAGAAATTAAACTTATGCGCGAAAAAACAAAGAAACCATTTGGTGTGAATATTGCGCAAGCATTTGTAAGAGATCCAGATATAGTCAATTTTATTATAGATCAAGGTGTTAAATTCGTAACAACATCTGCTGGGGATCCAAATAAATATTGCAGTGAATTAAAAGAAGCTGGTTTAACTGTTTTTCATGTGGTGCCTTCACTTTCTGCAGCATTAAAAGCTATTGAAGCAGGTGTGGATGGTCTAGTCGTCGAGGGCTTTGAAGGTGGAGGTTTTAAAAGTCCTAATGGTGTTGCTTCAATGGTTCTTCTTCCTTTAGTATGTTCAAAAGTTAATGTTCCTATTATTGCAGCTGGAGGTTTTGTTGATGGCAAGACTATGGCTGCTGCATTTTCATTAGGGGCACAAGGAATACAAATGGGTACAAGAATGGTCTCTTCAAAAGAATCTCCCGTTCATGAAAATTGGAAAAACGCAATAATGTCAGCAGATGATCAATCCACTGTTCTGTTGAATAGATTTTCAAGCCCTGCATTAAGAGCTTTAAGAACAGATAAAACAAATAAACTTGAAAAGAATGACGATGTTAATGCTATGCAAGAATTTGGTACGGCTCTAGATCTTTATTTTGGTGGAGATATGGAATCTTCAATTGCTCTAACGGGTCAAGTAGCTGGACGAATAGAAAAAGAAAAGCCAGTTAAAGATATTATTAACGAAACAATAAGTGAATTCTATACAACTATAGAAAAATTTAAGAATTTATCTTAATAATTTAATCTGATAATTTAAGAAGTTGTTTTCCAAAATTCTTACCTTTAAACAAATTAGCTAAAGTATCTGGACAATTTTCAAGTCCTTCTGCGATATCTTCTTTATAATTAATTTTTCCTTCAGCGACCCAACCTGCTAACTCCATAACCGCATGTGGAAATTGTTCAGCATAATCAATAACGATAAAACCTTCCATTTTTGCTCTTTGAATAATTAGATTAAAAATCGTAGAAGGGCCCGGGGCTAATCTTTCCATAGTATAACCTGAAGAAATTCCACCACACATAACCACTCTTGCTTTTTGAGCAATATTTTCAAGTGCAGTTTCTAATATAGAGCCACCAACATTATCAAAGTAAATATTTAGGCCATTTGGAGCTAATTCGGTAACTCTTTTAGCTACATCTTCATTTTTATAATCTATACAGCTATCAAAGCCAGCTTCTTCAACAACCCATTTGCATTTTTCAGGGCCTCCGGCAAGTCCTATTATATTTGTTGCGCCTTTAATTTTTGCTATTTGCCCAGCTACTGAGCCTGTTGCTCCTGCTGCACCTGATACAAGAACAGTATCATTTTGTTCTGGTTTACCTATATCAAGCATTCCAAAATAAGCTGTTAAACCTGTTATTCCATAAATACTTAAAGCAGACGTAGGGGAAATACCTTCATGAAGTTTTTGTGGAGGCATGAAACCTGATCCTTCACCAGAAATGGCATATTCTTGCCATCCAAAAGAACCTTGAACAATATCATCTTCAGAAAAGTTTTGATTTTTAGATTCAATAACTTTTCCAACAGAACCTGCTCTCATTATCTCACCAATTTGAACAGGTGGTATATATGATGGAACATCATTTAACCATCCTCTCTGGGTGGGATCAAATGATAGATAAAGATTTTTTACTAAGATTTCACCCTCTTCAATGTCTCTGACCTCTTCTTCAACAAGTTCAAAATTTTCAGATGAAACATCATCCATCATTGGTCTGGATTTAAGTTTTAGCATTCTATTAATTATTTGATTTCCCATAAATTACCCCTTTTACAAATACAAATTTAAATTGAACTTAATCATAAATATAATTTAAATTCTATCCTTTTATATTTAAATTTTTATGCATAAATTACTCTATTAATAGTTAATAAAATGAAAAATATTTTTCCTAATATAAATACCGGTCTTTTTATAGGTTTAACTTTATTTTTAGTTATTATTCTATCACCCAAACCTGATGGATTAAGTTCTGAAGCATGGTATGTTGCAGCTGTCGGTGTTTTAATTGCTGTATTATGGGCTTCCGAAGCCATTCCATTATTTGTAACAGCATTATTTCCACTAGTTTTTTTTCCATTACTTGGCGTTTCTTCATTTGCCGATACAGCAATTCCATATGCAAACAAAAATATTTTCTTATTTCTGGGTGGTTTTATTCTTGCTTTAAGTATCCAAAAGTCCAATCTTCACGAGCGTATAGCTCTGAATATTTTACGTTTTGCAGGTAGAAGTGGTCCGAGTTTAATAGCTGGATTTATGTTTGTAAGTGCTTTTTTATCCATGTGGATGATGAATACATCAACAACATTAATGTTGCTTCCGATAGGTATTTCCGTCGCTCATATAATTAATGAGCAAAATCAAATTACAGATGGAAACTCTGATTTTGCAAAGGCTCTCCTTTTAGGTATTGCTCATGCAGCAAGTATTGGTGGTATGGCAACATTAGTGGGTACTGCTCCTAATGCAATTTTTGCTAGCTTTATTGAAACCAATTATGGTGTTGAGATTAGTTTTAGAACATGGATGACAATTGGATTACCAGTTGTGATTCTTTTGCTCCCGCTTTCATGGGTAACTTTATCAAAAATTGTTTATTCAACAGATTTTTTGAAAGGCGGTGATACAGCTATTCATCTTCAAAACCAATACAAAAAATTAGGCCCCATGACAATTCCTGAAAAAAGAGTAGCAATAATTTTTTCTCTAACTGCACTATCATGGATGTTTAGGGATTTAATTCAACTAATCCCCTTCCTTAATAATTTAACTGATCATGTAATAGCAATGATTTCAGCAATAACACTTTTCCTTGTTTCAGATGGCAGTAAAGATGGTAAATTAATGGATTGGGAAAATGCTCAGAAAGTTCCTTGGAATCTTCTAATTCTTTTTGGTGGAGGTTTAAGCCTTGCAAATGCTGTTGCTTCGACCGGATTAGCTGCATGGCTAGGAAATGGTTTAGAGCCATTTGGAGTATTAGGGCTTATAGCTTTAATATTTGCCGCCGTAACATTAATTGTTTTTCTTACTGAATTAACATCAAATATTGCTACAACAAGTGTTTTCTTGCCTGTTATTGCTGCTTTAGCAATTGGCCTAGGCGAAGACCCAATAATGTTCGGCGCCTCAATAACTTTAGCAGCAAGTTGTGCTTTTATGCTTCCAGTTGCAACTCCGCCAAATCTTATAGTTTATGGTTCTGGCTTTATAAGTATAAGATCTATGATGATCAGTGGTGTTGCATTAAATATTATTGGTATTATCATAATTGCATTAATTTCTGTTTTCTTAATACCTTATGTGATGTCGTAATTAAAAATGAATAAAGAAAAAATTAATAAATACTCTTACTGGAAAGCTAATCTTAAAATTGTTTCAATATTACTTTCTATTTGGTTTATCTCATCTTTTGGCGTAGGAATTATTTTTTCTGATTTTCTAGATAAAATAAAAATTGGTGGATTTGAGCTTGGTTTCTGGTTTGCGCAGCAAGGCTCTATAATTATTTTTGTCCTCTTAATAGTTATTTATTGTTTCTTAATGAATAGATTAGACAAAAAATTTGAAGTTAGCGAAGATTAAATATGGATGTTCAATTATTAACATACATAATAGTTGGTGCAGCGTTTGCTTTATATATCGCAATAGCTCTTTGGTCTAGAGCATCCACAACTGGCGAATTTTATGTTGCAGGAGGTGGAGTCCACCCTATTGCTAATGGAATGGCTACTGCAGCAGACTGGATGTCAGCCGCATCATTTATATCTATGGCTGGAATAATTTCATTTATGGGAAGAGATGGCTCAGTTTATCTAATGGGCTGGACAGGAGGTTATGTATTGCTAGCTCTTTTGTTAGCACCTTATTTAAGAAAATTCGGCAAATTTACTGTTCCCGATTTTATAGGTGATAGATATTATTCAAATATAGCAAGATTAGTAGCTGTAATTTGTCTTATATTTATTTCTTTCACATATATAGCCGGTCAAATGCGTGGCGTTGGAATTGTATTTTCTCGATTCCTAGAAGTTGATATTAATACTGGTGTGATAATAGGTATGGCTATTGTTTTCATTTATGCTGTTTTAGGTGGCATGAAGGGCATTACTTATACTCAAGTTGCTCAGTATTGTGTTTTAATCTTTGCTTATATGGTGCCAGCTATCTTTATATCAATATTAATGACTGGGAATCCAATACCACAATTAGGGTTTGGCTCTAAACTTCTTAACGAAGACATATATTTACTGGATAAGCTCAACCTGGTTCTAAATGATATTGGGTTTAAATCATATACCGATTTTAATAAGTCAAAAATTGATATTTTTTGTATAACTGCAGCATTAATGGTTGGTACTGCAGGCCTTCCTCATGTGATAGTTCGTTTTTTTACAGTTCCAAGAGTTAAAGACGCAAGGACATCTGCAGGTTGGGCACTGCTTTTTATAGCAATTTTATATTTAACAGCTCCAGCAGTATCTTCATTTGCTCGATTAAATTTTATTAATACTGTTGATAATACAGCTTATACAGATACACCTAACTGGTTTAAAAACTGGGAAGATATTGGTTTAATTTCTTGGATAGATAAAAATAATGATGGAATTATTCAATATCGATCAGGAAATGCACTCGAAAAAAATAAACCTCAATTTACATCGGAACGAGGACAATATAATCAAAGATTAGTTCTTAACAATCCAACATCAAATGCAAATGAAATATATATTGATAGAGATATAATGGTTTTGGCAAATCCAGAAATTGCAAAATTACCTAACTGGGTAATTGCGCTCGTTGCGGCAGGCGCCCTTGCGGCAGCACTTTCAACCGCGGCAGGTTTGTTGCTGGTAATATCCTCGGCTGTCAGCCATGATCTAATGAAAAAGACATTAAAACCTTCAATTACTGAAAAACAGGAACTACTTTTGGCAAGAATATCTGCAGCAACTGCTATAATAATTGCAGGTATTTTTGGAATTTATCCTCCAGCATTTGTGGCTCAAGTAGTTGCTTTTGCCTTTGGCTTAGCTGCCGCATCAATATTTCCTGCAATAGTAATGGGAATTTTTTCAAAACGAATGAACCAATATGGTGCAATATTTGGGATGTTATCTGGCCTTATTTTTACAGCAACATATATAATATTTTTTAAATTTATCTCTCCAGAATACAATACATCTGAATATTGGCTCTTTGGAATATCTCCAGAGGGTATTGGTATTATAGGAATGATAATAAATTTCTTTGTTGCATTATTCATTTGCGCCATAACCAAACCGCCGCCAGTTGAAGTTTATGAAATAGTTGATAACATTAGGATGCCTGAGGGGGATAAATGACTAAATATAAACTAGATAAACAAGTTCAAGAAAGGCTTGATATAGTTAATGAACTAAACATAAAAATTGAAGAGATGTCACCAAATGAAGCAAGGCAGATTCCATGGACTGCTGGTGATGGAGATGAAATACCTGATGTAGGTTGTGTTGTAGAGATTGGAGCTGATGGGCCTTTTGGACCAATACCAATGTATCATTATCTACCCAAAGATGCTGCTTATAATGATGAACTACCCGCAATAGTTTACTTTCACGGAGGTGGGTGGGTAGTTGGATCAAGGAATGGTCATGATATATTATGTAGACATTTGGCAAATACTTCTGGTTGTCGTGTTTTTTCTGTTGAATACAGATTATCTCCAGACTTTAAATTTCCTGTACCCCTCGAAGATAGTTATTCAGCAACTAAATTCATAAGTGATAATTGTAAGGAATTATTTGTTGATTCAAAAAAAATTATTGTTGCAGGAGATAGTGCTGGAGGCAATATTGCAGCAGTTTTAGCAATAATGGCGCGTGAAGACACCAACCTAAATATTATCTATCAAATTCTTCTTTATCCAGTAATAGACGGATCAAAAGATTATAAGTCCTGGAAAGAAAATGCTGAAGGATATATTTTATCAAGTAATCTTATGAACTGGTTTTATGAGCTTTATCTTACCTCAAATAAAGAGAGGAATGAATGGCGTGTGTCACCCATTTTAGCTGAAGATCTATCTAATTTACCACCCTGTTATATAGTAACAATTCTCAGCGATATTCTTAGGGATGAGGGAAGAGATTATGCTTCAAAACTTAAAGAAGCCGGAAATAATGTTGAACATATCGAATATGATAATGCTGTACATGGTTTTATGTCATGGCCACTCGATATTAAAATAACTAAAAAAGCTATTGAAGATGTTAGTAAGTCTATAAAAAGAGTGGTCAGTTAATATATTTTTCTGTAAATTTTGCTATTTCTTTTATTGATTTCTTTGCCTCAGGAATCGCAAGCCAACCAGAACAGAACGCCTGAAAAACATGAAACAAGCCTTTCCATTCAATAAATTCTACTTTCCCAGAATTTTGTTCTTTCAATTTTTTATGTAATCTAGAACTATCATCATAAATTGTTTCTTCAGAAGCTACTTGGATTTGAATTGGAGGCATATCAAAATATTCTGCAAACAATGGAGAAATTAATGGATTACTTGGATCTTCATCGCCACAATAAGCATCAACTGTTACTTGCATATTTGGACCAGGCTTAATCATTGGATCTCTATGACCTCTTTCTTGAATTGAATTACCACTTAAAGTTAAATCCGTCCAAGGTGAAATAACAATTGCACATGAAGGCATGGGTAATTCTTCTGACTTAATCTTCTGTAAGAGAGCTAGAGTTAATCCTCCTCCAGCAGAATCTCCAGCAATAAAAATCTCATTAGCATTAATACCAACTTCTAATAAATTCTTATATGATGCCAATGCATCCTCAATAGCTGCTGGAAAAGGATTCTCAGGAGCAAGTCTATATATTGGAAAGACAACATGAGAGTTTGTAATTAATGAAAGTTGAGTAATAAGTGCACCATGTGTTTCAGGGCCACAAGCGACATAACCGCCTCCATGAAGATAAAGAAGTGTTTTATTAGATGTAACTTTTTTATTATTCAATTTTAGTATTTCAAGGCTGCCTATAAAGTCGTTTATATAGTCAATATATTTTTCCTTTTTCCAATTATCTCTTAAAAAGGAAATTTTATCACCACTCATATCTCTCCTAATATCGTCTGGACCATTAATTTCACCAGCCTTCATTATTAATCTGCTAATGATTATTGACCAAAATTTACTTCTTAAACTAGGCAATTTTTTCTCCTTGAATAGTTTTACTTTCAATTAACGCATTAATTTCGTCATTAGAAAAACCATATTCTTTTAGAATTTCTGATGAATGTTCTCCAAGAGCTGGCATAAATGAAGGTTCCTCACAATCATTATCTAAAAAATTAGCTGGAGGTTTAGGTCCTTTTAAAAGATCTTCACCATCTTTCTTTGTATCAATTACAGTTTGATTATTGATAACTTGTGGATCTGAAAATATTTCCTCTCTTTTATTGATTTTAGCAGCAGGGACATCATTCTCCTCCATCTTCTTAACGAGTTCATCTGAGGTAAAGTCTAAATAAGCATTTAACAAGATCTCTTGCATTTCCATAACATTCATCAGTCTATTCTCTGTTGTTGAAAACCTCTCATCCTCTAAAAGATCTTCTTTTCCGATCGCTTTTAATACTCCTGCAAATTCATTATCATTGATTGCTACCAAAGCAATATATCCATCTTTAGTTTTTACTGGCTCATAAAAATCTGCAATATTTGGCATTGGAGCCCAATCATCGCCATGCCAAGAATAATTGTACATAGAATCCGACCACATAAAGTAAAGAGCTGTATCAAGCATAGATAATGTTACTCTTTGCCCTTTGTTAGTTTTTTCTCTTTTGTATAATGCCGCTGTCATGGCTTGAGCAGCTGTAAGTGAAGTTATCTTATCGCACATAAGAGTTTTCATATACTTAGGCTGGCCTTCAATTGATTGAGCATCACAAACTCCTGCAGTAGCCTGAATAAGTGGATCATAAACTCTTCTTTTCGAATAAGGTCCAGTTTCTCCATATCCTGTAATAGACATCTGTATGATTCTGGGGTTAAATTTTTTTATACTATCATAATCCAATCCTAACCTCTCTAATGCACCGGGACGAAAATTATCAATGATAACATCGGCGCTTTCAATTAATTTGTAGATTATTTTTTTTGACTCTTCTTGCTTTAAATCCATAGCTAAGCTTCTTTTTGATCTATTGACTACTGCAAATAAGGCGCCACTACCTTCTTTTATAGGACCCATTACTCTTGCGTTTTCACCTCTAAATGGAGGTTCAATCTTTATAACCTCAGCGCCCTGATCGCCGAGCATAGAAGCTGCCAAAGGGCCTGAAACAATTGTTGATATATCGATAATTTTTATTCCTTCTAATGGTCCCATCTTATTCCTCCCAAAAAATGATCTATCTAGATTATAATTAAATATTAATTAGTTTCTTTTTTCTAGCTCTAATTGAATATCTTTATGTTTTTCAGGTGTTAATTCATAGCCTATACAAATCAGTGAAGCCAAAAAATAAAATAACATCGGAAAAAATGCAAAAGCAAATACTAAAGATTCTCTAATAGATTCAGTAACTTCTTTTCCAGAACCAAAACCTGTTGACTCAAGATAAAGATAAACCATACCAACTGCTAAAGCGCTTCCAAATTTTGATAATGTTGTTAAAGCTGCAAAAAATAATGCAGGTCTTTTTTCACCACTTCTAAGTTCATCTGCATCAACAATATCAGCCATCATTGCTCTAGTTAGTGTAAAGGGAGCACCATAGCCAACTCCAAATAATGTTGTCAAAAACATAACTAACCAAAAAGCTTCAGATATATCAATTAGGTAATAAAGAGGAATATATGTAGATAAGATAACTGAACATAGCATGGCGGAAATAAATAAAACTTTATGTTTACCAATTTTATATGAAAGAAACATCCAAAGTGGCATAGCTAATAAACCAGCAAAAAAATAAACAAATAATATTCTGCTTGAAATATCTCCCATTTCAAAAACATGTATTGCAAGATAAATAAATGTAGAACCAGATATTGATGAAGCAGTGCTACATAGCATTTCTGCCATTAGAACTCTTTTCAATGGATTATTATTTTTTACAATTTTTTTTATATCAAAAACTTTGGGAAAATAAGTTCCTTTGGAACCTTTATTGTCAGGAATAATAATAAGACTTATTAAAGCAGTTAGAGGAAAGGCCACTAAGAGAAAATAACCCATCCCAGCAATCATGGTTCTAAAATCATAATCTAATATTTCTAGAATAGCTGGAAAAGCTAATACAGCCATCATACCAAAAATAGATCCTATCTCTCTCCAACCATAAACTTGAGATCTTTCATTATATTTTGAGGTTAAGTCTACTCCCCAAGCTTGCTGCGTAAGGCCAACAAAAGTATATGCTAGATATAAAATAAATAACCAAAAAGCTAAATAAATAGCTGTTTTTTCGCCTTCAGAAGGAATAAAAACATACCAAGAAGCAATCATCAAGACTGGTATGCCAATGACTATCCAATGCTTTCTTCTGCCCCATTTGCTAGGATATCTATCAACTAAAGCGCCCATCAAAGGGTCTGTAAAAATATCCCAAAATCGAGCAACCATAAAAATAATACCAACTGTGCCAACACTTAAACCTATAGGCCCTTCATAAAATGGAGGAAGATAGACTGTAAGTGGCAAACCTAAAGCAGCAAGAGGAACTGCTAAAGCTCCATAAGAAATAAGTATTGATTTAGTAAGTTTCTTCATCATTAATCGTTAAAAAATTTATAAGATTAGAATATTATCCTGGGTTTTTTTCAAACTTTATGTCTGGATGTTTAATTTCAAGCCAGTTAGGTTTGCTATCTGTCCAACAAACCATAGTTGGATCAATATTTGGTTGTTCATCAAGAACTCCAGTTTTAATTAACATTAAGCCAGGCACACCTTCTGCAGTACTAAAGATTTGCGAACCACAATTTATACAAAAAGACCTTGTTACACCAGCTTCACATTTATAGCTATTCGTTTCACCTTTAATTATAAAATCAGCCTCTGGAACGCCAATGATAGAGGCAACAGGACTACCTGTAGCTTTTTGACAATCCGTGCAATGGCATAATAGAAAAAAGTTTGGTTCTGACTTATATACTAAATTAACACTTCCACACAAGCAACTACCTGATCCTGACATTTTAATCTCCACTGATTAAAAGAACATTACACTAAAAACAAAAAAAGGGAGACATTTTTCAATGTCTCCCTTTAATTAATTGATGTGGTAATTAATTACGCACGATCAAGAAGATATAGGATAATTCCTACAGAAATTAAGCCAACAAGTCCTCCGTCACCTAAACTAGTAATAATACCAGTAAGGTTACCAACGATATCTCCACCTACGAAAGGTACAGCGCTACCGAAAATAACTTGTAGCACAACTGCTACAGCAATTAATAAAAGTCCTAGTTGAACAACTTCACGTA
>CACLNZ010000017.1 GCA_902608415.1 uncultured PS1 clade bacterium | reverse complement strand
AGTTCAATATTTTCAATTCCTCTAACATGAATACTTTTAAAAGATGGTATTTCAGAAAAAATTATAGAATTTAAAATTGATAGTTTATGTGCAGAATCCTCGCCATTGATGTCAAGGGTCGGGTCAGACTCAGCGTAACCCTTATCTTGAGCCTCTTTAAGAGCATCATCAAAACTTATCTTTAATTTACTCATACTTGATAAAATATAATTAGAAGTACCATTTAAAATTGCATAAATTTCTCTAATTTCATTTAAAATAAGGCTTTCTTTAAGAGTTTTAATTATTGGAATGCCTCCTGCAACAGAAGCCTCAAAACCAAAAAAAATTTTATGTTTTTCAGTAAGAATTGATAACTCCTCTCCATGCTTAGAGATCAATGCCTTGTTTGCAGTTATAAAGTTCTTATCATTTTTTAGAGAATTAATCGCCAAATCGTAGGCCAAGCCATCTTCGCCGCCAATTAACTCTATTACTGTATCAACATTGTTCTCATTAATTATGTCTAGAGGGTTATCAAACCATTTATAATTTGAAATATTAAAAGATCTTTCTTTATTCTTGGAATTTGCTGATATACCTAAAATGTTAAACTCAACATTATAATTATTTTTAAAATAGTCTACGTTCTTTTCAATGCTTTTGATTACTCCTGAACCTACCGTTCCTAGACCAACAATTCCAATATTCAACACTTTAGTCATTTCATTATTTTTCTTAGATTTCTTGCAGCTTGTCTTACTCTTTGTTCGTTCTCTACCATTGATAATCTAACAAAACCCTCGCCGTATTCTCCAAAACCTAGCCCTGGTGATACGGCAATATCAGCTTTTTCCAAGAGCAATTTTGAGAATTCTAAGGAAGTCATTTTCTTAAATTTTTCTGGGATTGGCGACCAAGCAAACATAGTGGCTTTTGGAGCAGGTATATCCCATCCTGCATTAGTAAAAGATTCAATTAATATGTCTCTTCTCTCTTTATATACCATTCTTATGTCATCAATAAATCTTTCATGGCTATTTAAAGCTGTTACAGAAGCAACCTGAATAGGTGTAAAAGCTCCATAGTCAAGATAAGATTTTATTCTTGTAAGAGCTGAAATTAAATACTCATTCCCTACAGCAAATCCAATTCTCCATCCTGGCATAGAAAATGTTTTAGACATTG
This sequence comes from uncultured PS1 clade bacterium, assembly GCA_902608415.1. Lineage (GTDB taxonomy): Bacteria > Pseudomonadota > Alphaproteobacteria > MED-G09 > MED-G09 > AG-430-B22. Next base: position 23,831 of record CACLNZ010000017.1, on the reverse strand, counting down.
AAGTAAATTCAACAGCCACATCTTTTGCCCCATCTATCTCTAATATGGAGGTTGGTTTGTCTACTTCATCAAAATAAATTTCTGAGTAAGCTAGATCAGATAAAAGTATAATATCTTTTTTTATAGCGTATGAAACGATTTCTTTATAAAAATCTCTACTACAGATACGAGCTGTTGGATTTGACGGAAAATTTATAACAATGGCTTTTACAGGTGTTTTTGATGATTCAACCTTTTCAGCTATTTCAGTCATCAAATCAATTTCTTCATTAATGCGATAATGAATTAAATTAGCGCCTGATATAATAAAACCAAAAGCATGAATAGGGTATGCTGGATTAGGAACTAGAAATGTATCACTTGGAATGCTTAACACTTGAGCCATGTTTGCTAGACCTTCTTTAGAGCCAAGTGTAGCAACCACTTCTGTCTCATAATTTAACTTAACATTAAATCTTCTTTCATAATAATTCGCTTGTGCTTTCCTTAATCCGGATATCCCTTTTGATGAAGAATAACGATGAGATTTTGGATCTTGAACGGCCTCTATTAATTTATCAACTATATGCTTGGGAGTTGGTGAGTCAGGATTTCCCATACCAAAATCAATAATATCCTTCCCTTTAGAACGCGCATCATCCTTAATACGGTTGACCTCTGCAAAAATATAAGGAGGAAGCCTATCTAATTTCTTAAGTTTTTTCATACCAATTAATTCATAACTTTTTCATTATCACTTATATAGCAAAAATTATTCTCATCATTTGGCCATTTTGCATTTTTATCAAGGTCATAATATTCTTGATCACTTAATAACTGCATAACTGTTTCACTATACAAATATTTATTTTTTATTGACTCTCTTGTTCCACAAGATATCAAAAAAATACAAAAAAATATTATTAAAAGAAATTTCATTTTCTTACTTATGGGTATATTCCAAAATTAGCTAAACCTTCACTTTCAACGAAGTCGAACATGATATTCATATTTTGAATTGCTTGGCCAGCTGCACCTTTTATTAAATTATCTATTGAAGTCGAAATTATGATTCTTCCATCAATTCTATCATCAAAAACAGAAATCAAACAATTATTTGAACCTCTAACTTTTGAAGTTTCAGATGGACTACCTTGATTTGAAATATGAACATAGGTATCTTCTTTATAATATGAATTTAAACAAGAAATTGCCTCTTTTGCTTTAGATCCGTTAATTGTCTTCAAGTAAATAGTTACTAATTCCCCTCTATTTATCGGAATTAAGTGTGGTGTAAAATTTATTTTTACTTCCTTGCCACTTATAGTTTTAATAATTTGTTCAATTTCAGGTGTATGTCTATGTTTTGCAATATTATATGGTTTCATGCTTTCTGAAATCTCTGAAAACATTAGTTCTTCTTTATTCCCCCTACCTGCGCCCGAAACACCGGACTTAGCGTCAATAATAATGTCTTCTAATGAAATAATTCTCTCTTTAATAAGTGGTAAAATTGATAATAGAACTGCAGTTGGATAACAACCTGGGCAAGCAATAATTCTAGAATCTTTAATAGAGTCTCTATAAATTTCTGATAGCCCGTATGATGTTTCACTGAGTAATTCAGGTGAATTATGTGAAGTTTCGTAATATTGATTATATATGTTAACATTAGAAAATCTAAAATCAGCAGACATGTCTATTACTTTACATTTGCCTGGTATATTATTGATAATATAATGTAAATTATCATGTGGTAAACCTGATATAACCAAATCAATTTGATCGAAATCTATTTCACCAACACTTACAAAATCTGGTAACTCAGCATTAAATAATGAGGCATGAACATTAGAAGGGTTCATACCTAATTTAGAGTTAGCGCTTAGAGCAGAAATATTAACATAGTTATGATTTAATAATATTTTAATTAAATCACCACCTGTATAACCTGATGCACCTAGAACAGCTATATTTATCTTATTTTGATTCATTTCTATACCTTATAACTTTTTGCTACATAAAAAAAGAGCGCTTAAAAAAGCGCTCATATTTTTTTATAAATAAAATTATTAACGCTTTGAGAATTGGAAACTACGTCTCGCCTTACGCCTTCCGTATTTCTTTCTTTCTACAACTCTTGAATCACGGGTTAAAAAACCACCAGATTTTAAAACTCTCTTCAATTCAGGCTCAAATAGAATTAACGCTTTTGAAATACCATGTCTGACAGCACCGGCTTGTCCAGAAAGCCCTCCACCTGTCACAGAACAAACAACATCAAATTGTTCCTTTCTTTCTGCGGCAATAAGTGGTTGATTAATTAACATCCTTAAAACAGGTCTTGCAAAATAAACATCAGATGATATTCCATTAATTGTAATGTTGCCAGATCCTTGTTTAAGCCAAACCCTAGCAACAGCATCTTTTCTTTTTCCTGTTGCATAAGATCTACCAAGATCATCAACTTCTTTTTCAGGAAGTATCATATCATTTTCACTTTTTTCACTTATTTCAGTTTTTGACAAATCTTCAAAACTCTTTATTTCTTCTGTATTTTCTTTTTCTTCCATTTATTTATCTTTTTCCATTTTTTTCATTCATCGATTTAAAATCTATTAATTCAGGTTTTTGAGATTCATGAGGATGTTCGGTGCCACAATAAATTTTTAAATTTTTTATTTGTTTGTTTGCCAAAGGTCCTGAAGGCATCATTCTTTTAACAGCTTTTTTTAATATTCTATCAGGAAATTTACTTGAAAGAATATTTTCAGGAGTTTGCATTTTAATACCACCTGGATAACCAGTATGCTTATAATATTTTTTATCTGTTAATTTATTTCCAGTAAAATATATCTTTTCGGCATTTATAACCACTACATGATCACCATCATCAACATGAGGAGTAAAAGAAGCTAAATGTTTGCCCCTAAGTCTATTTGCGATATAAGAAGCTACCCTACCAACAACCACATCAGTTGCATCAATAAGTATCCACTTTTTCTCAACTTCACTTTGTTTTGTAGAAATTGTTTTCATAGTTATAAACCCAAATTTTAAATCCTTTTAAAGAATAGTTAATATATGTCAATACTTATAATTTAATTAAATAAAATCAATAATTTATTAGGGGGTAATTATTTACTGCTAAAGATAACTGATCGATAAAATATTGAAACAGAGAATAAAATTAAGGCAAAAAATTGATGCAATAATGCTGTTTGCCAAGGCATATAAAATAAAATCGAAACTATACCAAAGAAGATTTGTATGAGAACAATTATCAGTAAAATGTTAGAAACTCTAAAAAGATCCCTATTTTTCTTAAATATATAAACATTAACTAAAGATAAAAATAATATTAAATAAGCCAAAGCTCTGTGATTGAATTGAATATTAGATCTATTCTCGAAGATATTCAAAAAACCTAAATCTATACTCCAATAATCTAGAGGCAAGAATGTGTTACCCATTAATGGCCAAGTCGGATAAATTAGACCTCCATCAAGACCAGAGACTATTCCGCCAAGAAATATTTGTAAAAAAATTAGACTTATAAAGAAAGTAGACCACAACCTAGAAAAAGGTGAGGAAAAGCCTCCTTTTAAACTCAACATATCAAATAACAACATAAAGCTTACATAAATTATAATAAAAGCCATGGTCAAATGTGTTGCTAATCTGTATTGACTGACATCAACTCTTTCAGTTAGGCCGCTTTGCACCATATACCAACCAATATAACCTTGGATACCTATCAATATAATAATTAATAATGATTTTGATAATTGTGATTTTGATAGTTTTTTTGAAATTAAAAAATATACAAAAGGTAATAAAGCAATTAATCCAACAATTCTGGCTAGGAAACGATGGCCCCATTCCCATAAATAAATAACCTTAAAATCAGATAAGCTCATTTGATTATTAATAAGAGTATATTCAGGGATTTTTTTGTATTTCTCAAATTCAAACATCCAGGATTCAAGTGAAAAAGGGGGTAGTATTCCTATTACAGGCTCCCACTCTGTTATTGATAAACCAGAGTCAGTAACTCTTGTTGCTCCTCCAACCAATACCAGAGTGAACAACATTAATATTAATGTAGATACCCAAATAATTAATGGTTTGTTTTCTTTATTTATTGTAAAACTTATCAAAATAAATCATCTTTATTGTTCAAATATTTATATAGGTATAGTTATGAGAATTAACAATAGAATAAAAAAATTAATCGGAACAATTGTTATACCTATATGGTTGATTTTTTTTATTGGTATTGTTGCTGTTTTAGCTGAGATATTATTACCAAATCTTAATGGTTTTATGGTTTTCTTATTTTATCTAGTAGCTGGTTTGATTTGGGTGGTCCCTGTTTTGCCAATAATTTCTTGGATGCAAAGAGAAAATTAATCAAATCTTCCAAAAGTTATCTTATTTAATAGAAAAATAATCAGAATAAAAATTGATATTGCTATAATTGCTATCATTTGTAACCTATATAAAAATAGTGATTTTTGATTTTATAAATTATATTGGTTGTTATGAATAGCTTTAAAAAGAAATTCTTTTTTATTTTTTTATTATATTTGTCTTTTATTTTTATGCCTTTATCGGGTGAAACAAACAATAAAAAAAATGGAGAATATTTATATGCAGAAAATTGTGCAGAATGTCATTCCCTATCCTTAAGAGGTTCATCACACGGCAATGAATTGATAGGAAGAGTTTTTATAGAAAAATGGCAAAATAAATTTGAATTACTCTTTTCCACTATAGCTAATACAATGCCGCCTGGTAATAATCACAAAATTAGCGATAGTGACTATCTGGAAATTCTTTCATATATATTGGATAGAAACAATATTAGAGATATTAACCTTAACAATATAATAGATATTAAAGATGAAGAGGAATGGGTTTCTTTTAGTGATCCAAGTACCATTGATAGACCTGAAGATAGACAATCACTATTCGAAAATAAAAAATTAAAAAATTTTAATAATTTATCAATCGATGATGTGAATTATCCTAATCCTAATGACTGGACATCTTGGCGAAGAAGTCCATTATCTCATGGATTTACTCCACTTACTCAAATCAATAAAAAAAATATTAATAATCTAAAATTGTCATGGTCATTAACAATGGCTGAAGGAAGTAATCAAGGAACTCCTTTGGTTTATGATGGCGTTATGTTTTTAACGCATCCAGATAATATAATACAGGCTATCAATGCTAAAAACGGTAAATTGATTTGGGAATATAGATACAATTATAAAAAAGGCTCTAAAACATTAGGCGGACCTACTAGAAATATAGCTATTTTTCAAAATAAGATCTTTTTAGCCACTTATGATGCTCACTTAATTGCTTTAGATGCTTTAACTGGAAAATTAATATGGAAAACTAAAAAAGCTAATTATGAAGATGGCTATACGCATACAAGTGGTCCTATTATTGCTGATGGAATAGTTATATCAGGAATTAATGGTTGCGAAAGATATGTAAAGGAAGGTTGTTTTATAACTGGACATGACCCTGAAACAGGAAAAGAAATATGGAGAACATCAACAATTGCCCTACCTGGTGACCCCAATAGTAAAAGTTGGGGCGATATTCCACAACTTTACAGATCAGGTTCAGATATGTGGATTGCTGGTAGCTATGACCCAGTTTTAAAATTATTCTATATTGGAACCTCACAAGCAAAACCATGGGTTGCTGCTAGCAGAGGAATGACTCCCAATGAGGCGGCTTTATATACAAATTCAACATTAGCCATAGAACCAAAAACTGGTAAAATTGTTTGGTATTTTCAACATATACCTGGTGAAACTATTGATATGGAAGTTGGATTTGAAAGAATACTTATCAATGAGGATCAAAAAAAATATCTTATCACAATAGGAAAAGATGGGATTATTTGGAAATTAAATAGAGAAAATGGAGCATTTGTTAAACTAAAAGATACAATGAACCAAGATGTGTATAGCAGCATTGATAAAAAATATGGAATAGTGAAGTACCGTGAAGATATCATAGATTCTGAAATTGGTAAGGCATTTTCAGCTTGTCCAGGTATATATGGCGGTCATAACTGGCAATCAGCTTCATATGATAATATTTCTAAAATAATCATAATACCTTTACATCAGCTTTGCTCAGACATGATAGGTAGAAATGTGGACATGACAGAAGGTGGTGGAGGTTATGGCGGAGATTCAAAAACATATAAAATGCCAAATAAGAAACCTGGTAAAATTATAGCTATCAATTCCCAAAATTTAGATGAAATATGGTCTTATGAGCAAGAAGCTATGTTCTTAACATCAGCATTAACAACAAAATCTGGAATAACATTTATAGGAGACTTGGATAGAAAATTTAAGGCATTTGATACCACTGATGGTGATTTATTATGGGAGACAACCTTAAACTCAGCAGTGCATGGTTATCCGATTAGTTATGGAGTTGATAATAAACAATATATTGCGGTAACAACTGGTATGGGAGTATTTAGAGCCTTAACTTCAAATATTAGCCCTGAAATTTATCAGCCAGAAGGCGGAAATACTATTTATGTTTTTGAATTAGATTAATCTAAAAATAGACAATAATTTTTTATAAGATAATATTTTCTTAATAATAAGAAAAATAAGAATGAACAAATTATCCGATATAATTACTTATACTGCATTAGTGGCATTATTTATTATAGTACCTCTTTATTTTATTTATAAAATTATCACTAATTAATTATTTATTTTACTAATAATTTTATTATAAAATATTTATAAAATTAATTGTTAATTAAAATAAAATTTCTTAAATATGCATTTATAAGGAGGGCTTAATATGAATGATATATTAGCTTCCAACGACTATGTTGGAATAACATTTTGGATAGTTGCCGCAGGTATGCTTGCAGCAACTGTTTTTTTCTTTGTTGAAAGAGATAGAGTTTCTGATAAATGGAAAACTTCACTCAGCGTCGCTGGTTTGGTTACTGGTGTTGCATTTTGGCATTATCTATATATGAGAGGAGTATGGATCTCAACTGGAGACTCACCGACAGTTTATAGATACATTGATTGGGTAATAACAGTGCCTCTTCAAATTGTAGAGTTTTATTTAATTGTTGCTGCAGTAGCAATTGTTAGAGCGGTACTATTTTGGAAACTTCTAATAGCTTCAGTTGTTATGTTAGTTTTTGGATATCTTGGAGAACTAGGCTTAATAAACGCTACTACTGGTTTTGTAATTGGTGTTTTTGCTTGGGCATACATAATTTATGAAATCTTCCTAGGAGAAGCTTCAAAAGCTAATGCAGGAAGTGGTAATGCGGCTAGTCAAAGCGCATTCTCAGCTATTAGACTTATTGTAACATTTGGTTGGGCTATTTACCCAATTGGATATTTCTTGGGTTATATGGGCGGAGGTGTAGATGCAAGTACACTTAATATTGTTTATAACCTTGCTGACTTTGTAAATAAAATTGCCTTTGGTGTTGTTATATGGGCAGCAGCAGTTGCTGACAGCTCTAGATCAAGCGCCTAAATTTTATAATATTTATTAGATTTAAAAACCCGGCCTATATGCCGGGTTTTTTTATTGTTATGAATATAAAAAATTCAAATTAATTTTTAGGAGCAGGTACATAATTTTTTATTGGAGAAGAATGATGAACTTTTATTTTCAGTTTATTCTTTGAGTCTTTTTTTAGAACAAAAGTTAAAACAATTTTAAAAGTATTTGATCCTACCCATGGAATTAAATGCAATACCCCCATAACAAAACCATAACTGTTTTCAATAGATATATTTATATCTAGAAGTTCTATATTTTTCCATGGCCTAATTGCAAAACCACCATCCTCATGAATATGTCCTTTTATGAAATATGAAAGAGCATCATTAAAATTATTTCTAAAAATTACATCTTTTGTGAAGGTAGGTTTAAATAAAACCTCATCTTCATCAAAAAGATAATGATCCGAGATGAAGTTTTGTGCCGGAACTTTATAATCTTTGTGGTCTAAAAATTCTTGACCAATAGCGATTATTCCATCTTTCCAGGAATGTAAAAAATCAATAACTTCATCTTCATTAATAATTTTATCAACCATTAGTTATTACCTTTAACAAAAAAATATAATCCTAAGGTAAGTAGGAACAATTGTTCACTTGCGAATAAAACCTTTCCTCTCTCTCCAATAAATATACTCCAATCAGAGTGAGCAATAATTAATGCACATATCATAATGATTATTATAGTGAAAGCAGATATTCTTGTTAAAAAATTTGCTAATACAGGCAATGAATTAATTAACAACCCTCCAAGAATTATAAGCATACCAGCTAACATTTCCCCCCAAGCAACTAAATATGTCATTAATTTGGGATAGAGAATTCCTTGAGCACCAAGAAAACTTGCAAATCCATCAATAATTTTAAATTTTCCAAAACCATGAAGAAAAAAGGATATACCTAGAGTTACTCTTAAAAGAAAATGAGCATAAGTATAAAGCGGAGAAAACAATCTATTTAAAAAAGAATTTATTGGCTTCATCTACTTGCTCCCTAAAAATTTAATTAATTTAACTAAGTGATTCCATTTATTCAGATTAACACTTTTTTATATTTTTTTTTATTTTTAAAAATTTGGCATGTTTTTTGATTATTAGAAATAGAATTATAGGAGTAATTAATATCAATTCTAAATAACATAATGATGATGGCTTTATTTTCAGTATTAATAATAGCTGTTCAACCACTTTTTATATAAATAAACATAATGAATACGAAAAAAATTTTTATAGAGATAGCTAAGCTTACCACATGCATTCTTGGTGTTTTAACGCTATATATATCATTGGCTTCCATTATTAATGGTCAATATGCTTTATTCAGTTATCTTCTGCCTTTTAATATTGCATTCATAGCGTGGTATCATTTTAGGCTAAACAAACTTTCTTTGAAGTTCTTTAAGTATTAAGAAATTAAAATTTAGTTTTTTAATAATATTGTGAATCACATTAAATAACAAATGTGCTTAAAATATTAGAAAATACACTCGAAAAATTTATCTTCGCAAGTCGTTGGTTGCTTGCTCCAATTTATGTAATTCTTTCCATCTCACTATTTTTTATAACTTTAAAAGTTCTTGAAGAATTTATAAGTTTTATTCCAATATTAGGCTCATCAGACCTTAAAGATATGATGCTCTTTATATTACATATTATTGATTTAGCTTTAGTCGCCAATTTAACGCTTATGATTATCTTTTCAGGGTATGAAAATTTTGTTTCAAAAATAAGTATAGCTGATGGAAGTGAAGATAAACCAGATTGGATGGGAACTGTCGATTTTAGCGAATTAAAATTAAAGTTAGTAGCCTCAATAGTTGCTATATCAGGAATTAATCTTCTTGAAACTTTTATGGATATAGGAAAAAAAAGTGAAAATGAAATCTTCTGGATGATTGTTATTCATGTTGTTTTTGTAGGTTCAGGTGTTTTATTAGCTTTGATGGATTACATTTCATCTAAATCAAAAAAGAATTAATTCTTATAAATCTATAAAAATAGAATATAATTAAATTTACTTAGCTTACTGCAGATATAAGGATTTTTAAATGGTACTAAAGCCAGGCCCAATGAAAGTAATTCATAATTTTTTTAAAACAAAAGATGAAGTTCTTGATGATATTAAAAAATTAGATCTTTGGCCGAGTGTATATGTTTCTGATAGAATGGATGAGCTTCCACCTCATTGGCATGACTTAGATAATTGCGGATATGTAATGCAAGGAAGTAGTTATGTTATAGACGAGAAAGGAGAACGAATTACTCTTAATCCTGGGGATAAACTTCACATACCTGCAGGCGCAATTCATGCAGAAGGAAGGGTAGAAGAACAGATGATTTATATTGTTGGATTATCCGAGCCAGGAAACTTATTAGAAAAACTATCATTATTAGATCCAAAAGATAGTCCGCTTAAATACTAAAATTTAATGGTCGGAGCGGCGGGATTTGAACCCACGACCCCTTGTCCCCCAGTTAAGCGGTTTAGGGTAGCCGAAAACCCAAGGTATGCCTCAAAATCGCATGATTGCTATATTTTCGATTCATCTAATTTCATCTTATTTCATCTAATTTCATCTAATTTCATCTATCTACGCAACTTCTTATGTCCATAAAATGTCCATAGATATTGCTAATTATTCGTATTTATTAACGAGACCGCTTTCTAGCATTTGAGGTTTATGCTCTATTTTTTTCGTAATTGTTTTTGCTTAGGCTATAGAAGAATTAAATTATATAAATATCAGTTTCCGATCCAATAGTTGCTTCAGATAAAGATAAGACATCAGCAATACCAAACCACGAAGCTAAATCAGAATAGCTTAAGTCATCATTTACATCTCCAGAGGTAACATTAGCACCTAAATTATATATAAATTTGTCTGCTCCATTAATTGTAATTTCTCTAGAATCTTCAAGAGTAATTCTTACAGCATCTGAAGTAAATAAAGCTTTAGAAATAAACGTATTATCAGGTATTTGAATCTTATTTGATCCTGAAGTGTCAACTATTGATATTGAAGAATCTTCTGGAATAAGGTTTGAAACTATATATGTATCATCTCCACTTAAACCTCTTTCAGTATCTCCTCCACCAGTTAAAACAATAATATCATTTCCGGGTGAGTAATTTAATGTCCCATCAAAAAGCTTTGTATTCGTGGCTTTTAAAATAGCTTTTTCAGTATTTATTGTTTCTGAAAAATAGGGATTTGGGGTTATATTTTTAATAAAATAATCCTGAGCATTTTCAAAGGAATATTCATCAATTATTTTTATACTAAATTCTTCCTTATTTTCATCATCAGAGTCTCCAGTAGCAATAATCTCAAAAGTTACGCTACTCTGCCCTTTTAAAATCTTAACCTGATTAGAAGAACCAATAGAAAAATCTCCATCTAAATCGTCTGTTGCGGCATCAGCAATTAAAATTTCAAATAAATCATCACCTGAGTATTCGCTTCCACCGGTTCCAGTAATTGAAATTGTAAAAAGGGTATCATTATCTACTGCTTTACTTGAGTTGATAGTTATTTTACCAGTTGAACCTTCATTAATTACATAATGATTATAGCTTTTGCTATTAATGATGGAAACTATTTGTCCGAAGTTTGAATGTGAAATTGAGAAAGTAGGATACTCATTATCCGATAATTTTACTATCAAGGTTTGGTCTTCATAAAGCTTAGTATTATCTATACCACTTGGAACATAATCTGGTGATTGAGTAGCCCTTATTGTCACTTCAGTTTCATAAATCGGTCCACCTGTACCACCCTCCATTCTTAAGAGAGTTCCTGGGCCAGGAAAATTATCACTATAAGTTAATGAAATTTGATCACTAACAATTGAATTAGTAGATTTTGTAAGTTCATAACTAATCTTTGGATCAACTATTTCTTCTGTGAATCCCTTATTTAATGACCAGGTATTAGTGTCTAAATTTTTAGTTCGGATTGCATTATCAGGAACTGTATAGCTAGGAAGAGAAGCAAAAACTATATCATGAATGTCATTGGATAGGAAATCTTCGACTGCAGTTCTAACGCCTTGATATTCAATAAACTCAAAATTAATGGCTTTAGTATTCGCAAGGGAAAAGTCTTCACTTCCTAAAAGTACATAAATATATTCTTTGCCTGATATACCAACTTCACTCCCAGTAAAAGTTGTATCCTTACTAATTATGATAGTAGCTTCTTCGTCGATTACCAGGGTATCAATTCCATCTCCACCGTCAACTGTGTCTCCACCAAGATTAACTGTGTATGTATCATCACCTGAGGTTAAAGTTACATCATCATTTGTATTATCCGACATAAGATAAATATATAGATGATAATAGTATTGTAAATATGTTAGGAACGCCGGATTTGTACCCACGACCCCTTGTCAGCAAGACAAGTGCGCTACCATTTCTGAGCAACAAAATGACAGAAAACCAACATTCTTTGTTTTTCTATTAGCAATTTGAATGTCCAGAGAATGTCCAGAGAATTTGAAAATTTTGAATTTTAAGAAAAACAATTTTTAAGAATGGCTATTTTTAGCCGTTTAAATGGTCGGAGCGGCGGGATTTGAACCCACGACCCCTTGTCCCCCAGACAAGTGCGCTACCGGGCTGCGCTACACTCCGAAGCTTTTATAGAGAAGATCGAATTTCTATGAGTTCATTAATAATAAATTGCTTGATATCTAATGTATCTTTACCGTCATTAGTTTCAATTATTATTTCTTTACTTGTGACGCCTTCATTAGTATCAATTTTTTTAAGCTGCTCTACTGCGCCCTTAATTGTTAAACCATTATCATACAAAAGAGATTTAATAACTCTTAACTTATCTATGTCAGAAGGTCTATAAAATCTTCTTCCTCCCGATCTCTTAACGGGTCTGAGTTGAGAAAATTTAGTTTCCCAAAACCTTAATACATATGGTTCAACTCCAACTTCTTTTGAAGCTTCACCAATAGTTCTATAGGCATCTGGTCCTTTATTCATAATAATCTTAGTTGTTTACTCTTCTTTTTAATTCTTTACTTGCTCTAAATGAAATAACTCTTCTTGCATCAATAATCGCTTCTTCTTTTGTTTTAGGATTTCGTCCAATTCTTTCTTTTTTATGTTTAACAGAAAAAGTTCCAAATGATGTTAATTTAACTGAGTTCCCATCTATTAAATCAAGAATTATTTCTTCAAAAAATTGATCAACGATTTCAGAAGCTTCTGTTTTTGAGATTCCAACTTCGCTGTAAATTAATTCAGCTAATTCTGCGCGAGTAAGTGTTTCAGACATATTCCCTCTCGATTTAATAACACATAAAACTATGATAATTCGTTAAAATCAAGCTTTAACTACCATCTAATTAAGCTCGAACCCCATGTAAAACCTCCTCCCATTGCTGCTAATAATACAATATCACCTTTATTAATATTATTATTATGAATAGCCTCATTTAAAGCTAGAGGTATAGATGCTGCAGATGTATTTGCATGCTTATCTACAGTTACGATAATCTTATCTTTTTCTATACCTATTTTTTTAGCAACAGCTTCTAAAATTCTTGAGTTGGCTTGATGAGGCACAAACCAATCAATATCTTCAATTGTCATCTTATTGACATTAAGGGCTTCAATTATTGATGAAGAAATATTCTTTACAGCATGCTTAAAGACACCCCCTCCATCCATCTTAAGAAAACCAACATTATTAGAAGTTGATGGACCTCCATCAACATAAAGCATATCTTTGTAATCGCCGTCAGAATAAAGATGATTACTTAGAATTTGGCTAGAAGAGTTATCATCAGTAGATTTTAAAACTACAGCTCCGGAACCATCACCAAATAGAACACATGTTGATCTATCGTTCCAGTCAAGTATTCTACTAAATGTCTCTGATCCAATTACTAATGCATAATTGGATTTTCCAAGTCTAATTGCATTGTCTGCAAGTTCAAGGGCATATACAAAGCCTGAACATACTGCTTGCACATCATAAGCATATCCTTTTTTTATTCCCAATCCAGATTGAATTGTTGTTGCTGTTGCTGGAAAGGTATTGTCGGGAGTAGCAGTAGCTAAAATTATCAAGTCAATATCTTGTGAAGAAATTCCTGCATTTTCTATAGCATTTTTCGCTGCTTGAATTCCCAGGGATGAAGTAGTTTCAGACTCATTAGCAATTCTTCTTTCATGTATTCCAGTTCTTTCTTTAATCCATTCGTCACTTGTATCGACAGTCTTAGAAAGCTCATCATTGGTTATAATGTTATCTGGCAAATAACCACCTACCCCAATAATTTTTGATCGAAAAAATTTTTCAACTGACATTAAATATTTTCCTTGATGAGGTCACTTATCTTCCTTGATATATCTGAACGAGCAAGGTTTACACTAAATTGAATAGCATTTGAAAACCCTACAAAGTCTGTTCCACCATGACTTTTTACAACCAATCCATTAAGGCCCAAAAAGAAACCACCATTATTACCACGAGGATCAATCTTGTCTTTTAGAGATTTAAGAGAGTTTTGAGCAATAAACATTCCCAATTTTCCTGTAAAACTAGATTTCAAGCTATCAGCTAAATAAAAAGCTATAAGCTTAGCAATTCCTTCAGCTGTTTTTAAAGCAACATTACCAGTAAAGCCATCTGTAATAATTACATCTGCAGTACCTTTTGATAAATCATCACCCTCAACAAAACCAATAAAATTATCAGTAAATATATTGTTTAGTTTATCATAGGCCTCTTGAAGATTATTAGAACCCTTAATCTCTTCATGACCTATATTTAAGATTGCTATTTTTGGATTTTCATTTTTTAAAACACAAATAGCATATGCATACCCCATAATGCCAAATTGTATTAATTGATTTGGCGAAACATCAAGATTTGCTCCTAAATCCAGGACAACAGAGCTTCCTTTTGGATTAGGCCATAGAGCTGTAATTGCAGGTCTTTCAATACCATCAACTGTTTTTAGTATTAATTTTGATAAAGCCATTAATGCCCCTGTATTCCCTGCTGAAAGAACAACATCAGATTCTTTATTAGCGCATGAAGCAATACTCATCCACATAGATGAGTCTTTTCCAATTCTTCTAATTGCATCAGCAGGTTTAGCATCCATAGGAACAAAGTTATCAGTATGAAAGATGGTTAACTTTTTAGCTAAAGATGGATATTTTTTTAAAACTTCCTGAATTTCATTTTCATTACCAAATAAGTTAGCATGAACGTTGTCTATCTGGTCAAATGCATGATTTAAGCCTTTTACAGTTACATCTGGCCCAAAATCACCTCCCATCATATCAATTGATATTTTTGTTATAACTGACAAGCTTTATTAATTTTAAAGAATTAAAACTCCCTTTTTGATTCTTCAATTATCTCTTTATAAGATTTATTGTTATACTTATGTATTTTCTTATAAACATATTCGCTTAATTTATGAACTTTATTAGTTAACTCTTTATCAAGAGGCCAGATATTTCTTAGAAGAGCCTCGTCGAAAGATTTGCTATCGTTAATTGTATCTGAATAAATGCTTAATCTTCCATACATTGATTTAGCTACAATTTTCATTTTCTTGGAAAAAGTATTGTCACTGATTCCTAATTCTCTATATGTTGACTCTAATTCATCTATAAGTGTTTCTAATAGATTTTGTTTAAATAACTTATTTTCACTGTTGTTTTGGTCTAAAGAATTAAAGACAATAAAAATATGCAAAATGATAATTTCAAATCTTCCATTAATATCCTTTTTAACTTCTAAGTCATTGAAAAACCAGTCATTGTATGACTGAATAAGTATTATTTTATAAAGTGCTTCATGAGGTAAATTATAATCTTTGAAATTTACCTTTTTATAAGAAAATAGATTTTTAATTTTTTTAAACATTTAATTTTCTAATATTGACATAGTTGTAATAAAAGACCATTTCTAATAATGTTTATTTTAATGTAAATATATAGATATGAAATTAGTTTTTGAAAAATTTATATTTGTTGCTCTCTGTTTCGCAGTAATTAATTGTTCACCAATTATAGAAAATAGGGGTTATGTTTTTGATGATAATCTTATCTCGCAAATAGAGGTAGGCAAAACAAATGCTGGACAAGTTTTAAATATACTTGGTACACCTTCAACAACATCTACTATTGATGCTAAGACCTGGTACTATATTTATAGTAAAGCTGAAACTACCGCATTTTATCAGCCAAACGTTTCTCAGAGAAGGATAATAACAGTTGGCTTTAGTGATGACAGTAAAGTTACATATTTAGAAGAATACGGATTACAGGATGGAAATATAATCGCCTTTAATACAAATTCTACACCAACAAGAGGAAGAGAGCTTACTATTCTACAACAATTGTTTGGTAACTTAGGAAGATTAGGAGCAGGTAATTTGCCTGGAAATTAATGGTAAAAGAAATTAATTTTGAGATTCTTGATAGTGCAGCTATGCAAATTGAAAAAATTGTTAAGAATGAAAAAACAAATACTTATCTAAGAATTGAAATTCTTGGAGGTGGTTGTGCAGGGTTTTCATATAAAATAGATCTAGATAATAATATTAATGATGACGATATAGTTTTGTCAAAAAATAGTATTAAAGTTCTAATTAACAGGGCTTTTATTCCTTATCTAGATGGCTCAACAATAGAGTTTGCTGATGAACTTATTGGAAAATCATTTAAAATTAATAATCCGAATGCTACATCATCTTGTGGATGTGGAACTTCTTTTTCAGTCTAATGAAGATTGCCTCATGGAATGTAAATTCAGTTAGAACAAGGATTGATAATATCCTCGAATGGATTAAAAAAGAAACTCCAGATATTTTATGTCTTCAAGAAATTAAAGTTGTTACGGATAGCTTCCCAAGAGAACCTTTTGAAGATTTAGGTTATAACTTAATAATAAATGGTCAAAAAAGTTATAATGGAGTAGCCACATTATCAAAATTTTTAATTGAAGAAAGTATAACAGAAATACCAAATTTTAATGATGATCAGGCAAGATATATTGAAACTGTTCATTCCGTAAATTCAAAAGTAATTCGTATATCAAATATTTATTTACCTAATGGAAATCCCTACCCTGGAGATAAATTTGATTACAAATTAAATTGGATGAAAGCTTTAAAAGCACATTTAAATTCATTAAATATTAAAGATGAGTCATTTATTTTACTTGGTGACTTTAATGTTATTCCTGAAAATATTGATGCTTATGATGCTGATAAATGGCTAAATGATGCTCTATTTACTATTGAAACAAGAAAAGAATTTAGAGAAATTATTTCATTAGGTTTAAATGATATGTATCGAGCATATAATCCTTTGGCAAAAGATTTTACATTTTGGGATTATCAAAGAGGGGCATGGCAAAAAAACGAAGGAATTAGAATAGATCATATTTTGGCATCACCTATAGCAGCAGATCAAATTACTAATATAATTATTGATAAGGAAGAGAGGGATAAGAATAAGCCCTCAGATCATGTTCCAATTATAGCAGAAATTGATATTTAATTAGATATCGGCATAGCAATGTGTTTCTTCATCTGCGCCAGGATGAGTTATTGCTCCATTTTGTGCTGATCCAACAGTTTGAGAATACTTCCATAATGTTCCACTATTATAATCAGTTTCTCTTGGTTTCCATTTTTTTCTTCTCTTTTCTAATTCCTTATCAGATAAATCAACATTAAGAATACCTTTATCACCATCGATAGTAATTTTGTCACCATCTTGAATTAAAGCAATGGGTCCTCCAATTGCTGCTTCAGGACCAATATGACCAACACATAAACCTCTTGTTCCTCCACTAAATCTTCCATCAGTAATCAAGGCAACTTTACCTCCAGCGCCCTGACCAGAAAGTGCCGCGGTTGTAGATAACATCTCTCTCATACCTGGACCTCCTTTTGGACCCTCATAGCGAATTACTATTACTTCTCCTGTTTTGTAACCTTCATTAGATACGCATTCAAAGGCATCTTCTTCACAATCAAAACATCTGGCGTAACCTTCAAAAAAAGTGTTATCTAAACCTGCAACTTTTACTATAGCTCCATCAGGGGCGATATTTCCCTTTAAACCAACAACTCCCCCAGTCGGACTTAAAGGTTTGTTGTAAGGTCGAATAACTTTTTGGTTTTCATTAAACACGACACCATCAAGATTTTCTTCAAGAGTTTTTCCTGTAACAGTCATACAATCACCATGAAGAAAACCACCGTCAAATAGAGTTTTAATAATAATTGGAACACCACCAGCTTCATAGACATCTTTAGCAACATATTGTCCGCCTGGTTTTAAGTCTGCAATGTATGGCGTCCTTTTAAAAACCTCAACAACATCATCTAAAGAAAATTTGATACCACATTCATGGGCAATTGCTGGTAAATGCAAACCTGCATTAGTTGAGCCACCTGTAGCCGCAACTATAGTTGCAGCATTCTCAAGTGATTTCCTTGTAACTATGTCTCTTGGTCTTATGTTTTTTTCAATCAAATTCATAATTTGTTTTCCAGAATCATAAGCATATTTATCTCGATCCTCATAAGGGGCCGGAGCTCCGGAGGAGTATGGGAGAGCCAAACCTATAATTTCTGAAACACATGCCATTGTATTTGCAGTAAATTGTCCTCCGCATGCTCCATCACTTGGACATGCAACTTGCTCTAGTTCTTTTAAATCTTTTTCAGTTGCTGCTCCTGCAGCATATTTACCTACTGCCTCAAAAACATCGACAACGGTTACATCATTGCCTTTATATCTTCCAGGCAATATGGATCCTCCATACATAAAAACACTTGGAACATTAAGTCTACACATTGCCATCATTAGACCTGGTAATGATTTATCGCAACCAGCTAAACCTACTATAGCATCATATGAATGACCACGAACGGTAAGCTCAGTTGAGTCAGCAATAACTTCTCTAGAAACAAGAGATGATTTCATGCCTTGATGACCCATTGCAATTCCATCAGTAACAGTAATAGTGCAAAACTCTCTCGGTGTTCCATCTGCATCCTTAACACCTTTTTTTACTGATTGAGCTTGTCTCATAAGAGCTATGTTGCATGGAGCGGCTTCATTCCATGTAGAAACCACACCTACAAAAGGTTTATTAATATCCTCTTCAGTCATACCCATGGCATAGTAATATGATCTATGAGGAGATTTCTCAGGCCCAACACTTACATGTCTACTTGGTAGTTTATTTTTATCAATTTTCTTTTCTGACATAATCAGCCTTGTAAATACTTAAATAGGTTTAGCAACCATCCACATATTATCACTTGTAATCTGTTTATCTAAATAATTAAACTTTATAATTTTATAACCTGCCTTAATTACCATTTTCTCTAAAGTATTTGGTGTAAATTGATTTACATGATCTGGAAATCTATAGCCACACCAATTTTTTCCTCTCACCCTTCTATTAACTGATGCATAATTTGGAACTTTTATTATTATACTTCCATCATAAGTTAATGTTTCCTTAAGTTCATCTAGCACTTCAAATGGATGATGCTCATGTTCTAAATATGACCTTAAGATTGCACCCTTAAATTTATTCTTACCATATTCTTTTAAAACATCTGTGGCAGGTGCACATATAGCTGTTCCCCCTCTTTTTTCAAAGTTAATTTTTGCCTCAAAGGCTGATTTTTCTGATATATCTATTCCAAATGGAATAAATTTTTGAGGAAGATCATCAAATTTAATACCTGAACCACATCCAATATCAAGAACTTGACCTTCTTTTATATATTTATCTAATAAAAACAATAATTTATTTCTTTTTATTAAACCTTTAATAGATCTTCTTATTTTTTTTGATAATTTTATATCTTTTGAAGGAATAAAGTTTTTTTCCCAGGCAAATTCTTCTTTCATCATTTCGTAAACTGGAACTACAGGCATATATACAAAAGAACATTGTGAACATTCTGCTAATTCCCAATTTTCATGCATTAGAATACTAATTTCATTATTTTCGGCATTACAAAGAGGACAGTTTTTTCTTTTTTTTATTTTTATATCATTACTCATTATTATTATATAAGCCTTTTAATAAGTTCTTTTGATGATGATAGTCGTTCTTTATTCTGTATCATATCCTCTATTTTAGTTTTATTTTCTTCAACAACTTTTTTTGGTGCTTTATCAATAAATTCCTTGTTTTTAAGGCGATTTGATATTGAATTTATTTCTTTTTCTATCTTCTCCTCTTCTTTGATTACCCTGCTGAGCTCGGCTGTAAGATCAATGCTTGCAGGGATAAGTAAAGAGAATCGAGAATTATTTACATTAAAGTTAGCCGATTTATCAGAAAAATCTGAAACTTCAGTTATATTTGAAATATTCGCTATTTTTGATAAATAAAACTCCAAATTCTTTATTTTTAATGCATCTGAGTTATTTATAACTTCTATTTCTAGCTCTTCTTTTGGCTTTATATTTAATTCAACTCTTATTGACCTTATATTTGAAATTATTTCTATTAAGTTGTTTATCTCTTCACTCAAATTATTACTATCATCAGTTAGGGATATATCTCTCCATTTTTCAATAATCAATGGATTGTCTCTCTTCTTAAGGTTTTGCCATATTTCTTCGGTAATAAATGGCATAAATGGATGTAATGAGATTAAAATTGAGTCTAAGATAAATGAACATGTTTCTTTAATTTCATCAGTATATTTATCACCTTTTTCGGAAAGATGTGGTTTAATTAATTCTATATACCAATCACAAAATGTTCCCCAAATAAATTGGTATATAATATTTGCAGCATCATTAAATCGGTATTCTGCTAAATTTTTTTCTAATTGAGATTGCATTTTAACAAACTCATTCAAAATCCAGATATTAAGAGGATACTCAAGAGAATTATTATCAAAATTATTGAAATCATTAATATCATTCATTTCACAAAATCTTGATGCATTCCAAATCTTATTACCAAAATTCCTGTAACCTTGAACTCTAGATTCAGATAACTTCAAATCTCTTCCTTGAGCAGCCATTGCAGTAAGAGTAAAGCGAAGTGAGTCAGCTCCATATTTATCTATAAGGTCAAGGGGGTCGACAATATTGCCTTTTGATTTAGACATTTTTTGACCTTTTTCATCTCTTACTAAGGCATGGATATACACTTCAGAAAAAGGTCTTTTGCCCATAAAATGAATACCCATCATCATCATACGGGCTACCCAAAAGAATATTATATCAAATCCTGTTACAAGTAGATTTGTAGGATAATATTTTTCTATTTCTAAAGTTTCTTTTGGCCAACCTAAAGTTGAAAAAGGCCACAACGCAGAAGAAAACCAAGTATCAAGAACATCCTCATCTTGATAAATTTCTATATCTTTACCAAATTCTTTTTCTGCAATCGCAGAAGCTTCTTTTTCATTATGAGCAACAATTATTTTTCCATCTTTTGTGTACCATGCAGGTATCCTATGTCCCCACCATAACTGACGAGAAATGCACCAAGGTTGAATATTTTCCAACCATTCATAATAAGTTTTTGACCAATTAGCTGGAATAAATTTCATATCACCTGACTTCACAGAATCTAGAGCTGGTTTAGCTAATGTTTTTGCATCTACATACCATTGCTCTGTTAAATAAGGCTCAATAACAACATCAGATCTATCACCATGGGGAACGGAATTATTATATTTCTCTTCTTTATTTAAATAACCTTCTATAGAGAGCATTTTTAATAATTTTGATCGCGCTTCAAATCTATCAAGACCTTGCCAGTCTTTATCTACATTTTCATTTAATTTACCGTCTATATCTAAGATAGACAGCATTTCTAAATTATTTCTTTTTCCAACTTCGAAATCATTAAAATCATGTGCAGGAGTAATTTTTACAGCTCCACTACCTTGTTCGGGATCAGCATATTCATCAGTTATAATTTTTATAGATCTACCGATAATAGGAATAATAACTTCTTTTCCGATCAGATCTGTGTATCTATTATCGCCTGGGTGAACCGCTATAGCTGTATCACCAAACATTGTTTCTGGTCTTGTGGTTGCAATGGTGATTGTTTCCTTAGAGTCTTTGATCGGGTAATTGATATACCATAGATAACCATCAACTTCTTTTTGAACAACTTCTAAGTCAGATATAGCTGTTCTTAAATGCGGATCCCAATTAACAAGCCTTTTATCTTTATAGATTAAACCTTCATTATATAAATCTACAAATACTTTATTGACTGCAAGACTGAGACCTTCATCCATAGTAAAGCGCTCTCTACTCCAATCACATGAAGCGCCTAGCCTCCGTAGTTGATGAGTAATTATATTTCCAGATTCTTCTTTCCATTTCCAGACTTCATCAATAAATTTTTCTCTACCAAGGTCAATCCTTGAAAGTTTATTTTCAGACTCGATCTTTCTTTCAACAACCATCTGAGTTGCGATTCCTGCATGATCAGTGCCTGTTTGCCATAAAACATCCTCCCCTAACATTCTTTTATATCTTACGATTATATCTTGAAGTGTATTATTTAATGCATGGCCCATATGTAAACTACCAGTGACATTGGGTGGAGGAATTACTATTGAAAAAGGCTGGTTATTTGTTAAGCCACATTTAAAATAACCTTCAGTTTCCCAATAATTATATAGCCTAGCTTCCGCTTCTTTAGGATCATAACTCTTGTTAAGCATTTTAATTACGTTTTTTAAATAGTTTTGATATTTCCTGTTTAACAGATTCTTCTACAATTGGTCTTAGATTTCTTGAAAACCAATCCTCGATAGACTCTTTCACAGCTTCCCTAATAACATTATCTATAGATATGTCTCCACCTTCAAATATATCAGCAATACTGTCGCTATTAGCTTGAAAATTTGTATCTTCATCTTCTGTATCATCAATGATATCTGTAAGTTCAAACACATTGTCATCAACAGTATTATTATCCTCTTCGTTATTTTCTACATTTTTATCGCTAGCAATAACATCTTTAATAGACGATAGTATTTCATCTACTGACGGCTCATCTTTTTCTTTATCTTGACTCATAAAGACATCTTATAGGATAGATTAATGATATCAATCAACATTTCCTATTACTTTAATTCTATTAGGACCAATCTTAATTGTCTTTACCCTTTTATAATTTTTATTAGGATTATATTTTATTATATCCATATTAAGATTTTCTGGGGTTAATGTTCCTAAATAATAAGACAGCCGAAAAAGAGAAATATTTGAATCATTTTTTGCTGTTACTAATGAAACTCTAGCGTCTAAATATTCTTGTTCAGCATCAAGTATATCTAAAGTTGTTCTTGTGCCTAATTGAAATTCCTGTTTAACACCTTCAAGGGCAATGTCAGTTGCTTGTGTTTGTTTCTCGGTAGCTGAAATTCTAATCTTTGAAGCATTATATTCAGCAAAAGATTTTTTCACAAAACCTTTTATTTTTCTTTTTCCGTCAATAATTAAATATTTATCTCTTGAATTAATTTCCTGAGCTTTCCTTATGTTTGACCAATTTAATCCACCGTAGAAAATAGGTATTTTTACTTGTCCTGTAATTTGATATTGATCAATATCATCAGACATAAGAAAAGATTGATCTTCCGCATAAATATATTCTCCTCTCAATGATAACTGGGGCGAGAGCATGCTTTTTTTAGATGAAACATTATAGCCAGATGACTTTTCAATGCTTTCATAATATTTCAATTGAGGGTTATTTTTTAAAGCTATCGAAATTGCTT
Source organism: uncultured PS1 clade bacterium (assembly GCA_902608415.1). Classification (GTDB taxonomy): domain Bacteria; phylum Pseudomonadota; class Alphaproteobacteria; order MED-G09; family MED-G09; genus AG-430-B22. The sequence goes on along the minus strand of CACLNZ010000017.1, from coordinate 475 downwards.
CATTTTCATTTTGTGGTAGATCAAATTCTTTATTCCATTCTTTAAGGTTATCAGGGTTTAATCCAATTATTGATCTGTAGTCCGCCTCCCTAGCCTTTAATAGGCTTCTAGCATCAGCTAAATTTGATTGTGCCTGAGATAACCTTGCTTCGGCTTGCGCAACATCAGTTAATGTTAATTCACCAACCTCAAATTGTATTTTTGTGGCCTCTAGTCGTTCACTTAGTACTTCAAAGTTATTTTGCTGTAATTTGACAATCTGTTCGGTTTTCAAATAGTTAAAATAAGCCCGAGCAGCTTCAAATAAAATACTTTGTTCTGAATCTCTAAGACTTTGTCTTCCTGCGGTAACAAGATTAATAGCGCTTAATCTATCATTAATTAATTTACCGCCTGAAAATATTTTTTGATTAATAAGAAGTGACCCTGCAAAAGGATTAGTTTTAATTTTATTTAATTCACCATATTCAAGAGT